>JAJCYJ010000029.1 GCA_029262975.1 Saprospiraceae bacterium | reverse complement strand
CATTAGGTTAGAAAATCTACTTGATAACAACCTTTATTTGATTGAATATGCGATTACAGAACTGGACAGTTTAGAAATTCTTCAAACGAAAATTATTGAATTAACGAGTAGATAATCATGTCCTCTATATCAGAAAATTATATTTTGTGATTAGAAAAGTAAAAAGATAAAATAACGAAAGCACAACATCGTATGTGAATTCAGACGCGCTATCTCTTTATCCGCTTCATTTACTAAACATTGGCGGTCATTTTTAAAGACAAAAAGAATATAGATAACCATAAAAGAGGAAAAAAACAAATAGTATAAAATCATTTCAATATGAAAAGTACAATACCATTAATATTATTAACGTTGAGCTTGATAGTTATAAGTTGCACTAACACAAAAATTGAAAAGTTTAACCTTGCTGAAATCGAAAAACTGCAAGTGGAAAACGACAGCTTGAAAAATATATTGATACAAAATAAGGCTACTATGAAAAACAAAATTATAACATTCCTTACTTTTCAGGACAACAATGCAGAAAATGCAATGAATTTTTATGTGGATTTATTCGACAATTCCAAGATTATCAAAGTACAACGTTGGGGGAAAGAAGGCCCAGTTGAAGAAGGAAAAATTATGCACGCCACATTTGATTTAAACGGAAGCTTGTTTATGTGTAGCGACAGTCCACCAGTTCATAATTGGGACTTTTCGCCGGCTGTTTCGAACTACATTGACTGTGAAAATGAAGGTGAACTTGAAAGGCTATTTTCGAAATTGTCTGAAAACGGTAATGTAACAATGCCATTGAATAACTATGGTTTCAGCCAAAAGTTTGGTTGGGTAATTGACCAATTCGGTGTATCGTGGCAATTGAACTTGCTATAAGCAAAAAAACGAACCGCCAAAACGTGTATGACGTTCATTGCCAGGAAAACCTGGCAACGCCGCATATACAAGGACGTCAGACTGTACATTAACCTATCATACCGCCTGCCGGACGGGTAGGTAATTATTTTTTATAATATGTATTTTGTGTTTTCAGATAGAAACATTACTTTCTAATTATGGATTACCTTTCGACGCCGCTCAGGGCAAGAATAACTGTTCAGGACAGATTACTGAACGATCCCCGAATATACGGGGTCAATGTCTGGGAGACATCGAAGTGAAGGAACCAAGTAGTGGGAGTTTCGGTAATAATTGATTCATTTGTAGAGGGATTAGATATTGAAGAGTATGGTTTCTCTTATTATAAACTTAATAAGTCAGGAAGAGCTCCTTTCCGTCTGACTACAATGCTTAATCATTATATATCTGGTTATAAAAATGAAGAATGACTGATCCTTTCGGGTGGGTGTCTTGGAAACACCGAATGGATGGGACCATGAAATGGATGGGCTGGTCTTGTAGTAAATTAGAAAAATATACCCTGATGAATATTTACATTATGTGGCTGCTATGAGGCTTTCGTTCTACCATTAAGACTAGAGCCAACTTTAGAAAAGATAATGCAACTTCATTTAGGGAGGTGTTCCGCTCCTTCGTATCACTTCTAAAAGATTGGTAGATGGTTGAGGATGAAGGAACGATCTTTGATTAATATCAGAGCGATAGTCCGGGGGAGTATCAATTGACTGAACCACGAAATGCGAGGGTGGATTAACAAAAGATAGATCGACATCTTGATTATAATGACAATAAAATCAATAAATTAATTAATCTGCTTGATGATGAAGATGATTCTGCAAGCCGGGAACTTCTAAATCAGAAAATCGAATACAACGCTATTGAAGCGGATAAATATTTAGATTTTTCTGAGCGAACTGAGTCCATTCTTGGATTTGAAGAGCTTTTAAGTCGTTAAAGGCACTTTTTCGCTTCTTTTGGAGTAATTTGATTGTGGGATTTGTAATGTATGTTCTTATTCTAATAAATATTATTCCTGAAATGGCATGTCGTGGAATATCAGGTCATCTATATAGAAAATATAAATTAGAATATTGCGGATAATAGACAGACGCCCGTTGTGTGCAATCAGAAAATTCAAATTGAATGTTAAAGGATTATTGGAAAGGTAAAATTAAATTTGATTGGACTTTTGGATTATTGCTAATCTTGTTTTTTGGAATATTAAGATTTGCGGCAGTTTTGTATGGAATTCAATCAGGTGATAATAAATACATTCCTTTTGTATTCATCTTGATGATGGTATTACCTTTTTTAATTCTTTCGAAGAATGGTAAAGAATATATTAAAATAAAAAAGCCGAAAAATATTTCAGCTATCCTCTATTCATTTCTATTGGGCGGAATGATTTGCATATTTATTTTTTTCGTTGGGCAATTACTTTATGGAAATGAATTAACGAATTGGTTTAAATACATCGGAGAATCTTACCCAATAAATTTTGAGGAGCTTTCTATAAGTGATAAAAATATTTATTTCATTATATTTTTAGTAATAGGTATGACATTTAGCCCATTCGGCGAGGAATTACTTTATCGAGGTTTAATTCATGGAAGTTTGACAAATAGATTTGGAGAAAGTAGGTCCGCAATGATAGATAGCCTTGCGTTTGGATTAACTCATTTGGCGCATTTTGGAATTATATATCAATTTAATTCTTGGGATTTTTATTTAGTTCCATCACTAATTTGGATAACGTTAATATTTATAACAGGGTTAATATTTAATTATTGCAGAAAGATTTCAGATTCTATCTGGGGGGCAATAGTTAGTCATATGGCATTTAATATAGCAATGACTTATCTGATTTTTTATGAAATATTTTAGAAAAGACAGGCACACGTCAATATAATTAGGATCTAAGATGATTAGTATAGAAGATTTAGAAATAGAAACAAGAAAGTCATTTACCAGTACCGAAAAATAAACTTTAGTGTAACCAAATTAATAAAGAATCAGTATTTTGTTGAATTAGCAAAAAGTAAGGTTGATGAAATTTGCCAGAATTGTAAGTACTCTGATCGTTTTTTTTAATAAGAAAGTGATCAACCATTTTTAGAAACTCATTATATAATCCCTTTGGCAGAGAGATTAGAAGATAAAATTGAGAATGTAATTGCAATCTGCCCAAATTGTTAATTGGAAAAACATTTAGTTTAACTCAACCACTATAGATTGGAAATCCATAGGTTCAGAGAAATGTTAAGTATGAAATTCTTATTCCAATACGAAATTATCAGTGTCCACATAAGACTGATCGCGGTGATGTTCAAGATATTCTTTAACTATTTCATCTGTTATATTTCCTGTGCTCCAAACTCCGTAACGAATTACCCAAAAATGTCTCCCCCATTATCTTTTATTAGCCTTTGGGAATTCCTCTTGAAAACGACGAGAAGTTCTGCCTTTCGATCACTTTACAACATTGCTGATGTTTTTCGACGGTTGGTCTTCTATGTGCATGTGTACATGATCCTTGCTTATTACTCCTGCAAGAATTTGGACATCCTCAGAATCACAAATTTGCTTGATCAAGTCTCGACATCGTATTTGAACATCTCCTTTGAGAACATGATATCGATATGTTGTAACCCATACTATATGTGCGGTCAATCTAGATACAGTATGCCCCATTATTCTTTGTCTTATCATTATTCAAATATGGAATGATCGGGACTTACTGAAAGTCTTGCGCTAAAAGTGCATCGTTTCAACTAACGAATGTAACCAATGAATGCCTGCACCCAACAATGTAGAAATTGACAATATGGACTTTCGCTCTTTCTGCATTGCTACTACGGTGTGTACTTAAGAAACATGAATATTTAGCAAATCCAAATGATTTTCGATTTGGCTAAGTTCTGAAAAAGAGTAAAAAACTAAACTATGTCTTTTTTTACATCATATAGGGAGAAGCGGCTTTGGTTTTATACACTTCTTGTGCTGGTTGCAATTATTGCGACGCTTATTTTCGGCGGAGGGCTGGGTCCAACTATGGACCAAGAATTACAAGGTGCTCTCTTTTTTTACACGATGATAGCTATTGCGATAACAGTCCTATTACATGGTCTAATAACTCGTCCAAAAAAAGCTGAAATTACAGTTTGGCTGGGTCTTTCCGCAGTCTACGTCATGTTATACTTAAGATTGGGCTTCGCTGAAAGATCACATCTCTTTGAATATAGTGTATTGGCAATATTCATTCACAAAGCACTTATTGAAAGAGCATTACAAGGAAAAAAAATTGCTAATCCTGGTTTACTCGCTTTTCTGGCTGCTTTTGCAATAGGAGCACTTGATGAATTTATCCAGTTATTCCTACCTAGTAGAGTATTCTATATTATTGATATATTGTTTAACGGGTTTGCAGCATTTATGGCTATTGGAGCAAGTTCGGCAATTCGATGGGTACGAAAAAATATAAGTAATGATTAATAAATTGATTTTATTTTTGTTAAAAAAATGCGCAACCAACCCAATGACGGTTAGTAACGTTACTGTTAAGCAAGGATAAATAAACCTTAATAAATTAAGTGATAAAATCTATTTGAAATTGATTTTTGACAACCGGACATTCGAACTACCTTGGTGGATTAAGATATCTACAATGCTATTTCTTGCAACAGGATTTCTAATTCCTTTTGCCATTATTTCCGCCTTTTTTGACTTAAACCCCGGATTAGCACTATATGGTTTACAAACCTCAGACCTATTTAGCAATTTAGGACTAACAATCTTGACCTTATTTGGCATTAAAGTTATCGTGGCATTTGGGATATTTAAAGAAAAGAAATGGGCATTTAAATTTGGTAAATTTGATGCACTCATTGGTATTGTCTTTT
>JAJCYJ010000028.1 GCA_029262975.1 Saprospiraceae bacterium | reverse complement strand
TATCCGGGCCATAAAGCAGTACTGGCGTGTATGGTTCCAAGGGCTCCGTTACTAAAAGAGACCAATGCAGCTCCCAAATCCTCTCCTTCTATATTATGTGTCACAGTCTTGGTCTTAGCGAATACGCTTTCTACGCCACCTGCCAAATCAAGTAAGAGATCAATTGTATGAATTCCCTGGTTAATAAATGAAGCACCTCCATCACCATCTAATGTCCCTTTCCAAAAACTTGAACTATAATACTCTTCTTCTCTGAACCATTGAATATAGGCGTTGGCCATGAGTATCTTTCCGAGTATTCCGGAAGAAACAGCCTCTTTTAATTTTGCATAATCAGGGCTGAACCTGTTTTGAAAAATGCAGGATAATTTGACATTGGCTTCTCTACAGGCTGATATCATTTTTTGTGCTCTTTCTAAACTAACCTCAATGGGCTTTTCTATCAAGATATGTTTTCCTGCCTGAGCGGCAGCAAGGGCAGGAAGCAGGTGGTTGCCACTCTGTGTGCAGATGATTACCGCATGAATGTCCTTGTTTCGCAGCATCTCATTATGATCGGAATATGCCTGCACATCGTACTTCTTATTTGCTGCTTGTGCGCGTTCTGCTGAAGAGCTTGCTACTGCTATTAGATCACAATTATTTAATTCTCTGACACATTTAATATGATGTCCTGCTATGGAACCGGTTCCAATGATTCCAATTCCTATTTTATTAGTGTTATTTTCTTCTTGTGTTTTGGACATAACTACTATGTATTCCTTTTATAATTTGCCAAGTTCTAATAGTATCATTATAATTGTTCGCTTTTGAGATTTATATTTTGCATTATGGAGAACATTTGTTGATTGATTTTGGCAGTTAGTCTATCACTCAGGCCAGCAATAGTGCGTAAATCGCGATCCCAAAATTTACAATTTGACAATACCTTGTCTGCAAGGGACTTTGTATTTTTATCATCTTCCCATTTTGCCCAAAGTGACTCAAGGTTTTCGAGATTTGATGGTGTATCTTTCAGAGGTATTATTTGGTCTTTTCTTTTCCCCCTATAAAATATAATTAAGGCCGCTAATGAGGCAACAATGCGTTCAGGAAGTGGTCCTGTTATCCTTTGGTAATCAATAAGACTGGGTAATAATCGATGCTTAAATTTGGCTATTGAATTAAGTGAAATACTGAGTAAATTATGTTTGATATTTGGATTTCTCAATCTATCCAAAACGTCACTGGCATATTTTTCCTTTTCTTCAATAGGATAGGTAAGGGTTGGTAGAATTTCTTCGTAAATAAGTTTTTGAACAAACACGCCTATTTGTTCATCATTGATCGTATCCAGTACTGTATCTAATCCTGCTAAATAGCCAATGGGAACCATAGCCGTGTGAGCGCCATTCAGAATCCTAATTTTCATCTCACGATACTGCTTCAAATCTTCAGTAAATACAACATTGAGTTTAGTTTGATCAAATGGGATTTCTTCTGTGATCTTTATTGGTGCCTCAATAGCCCATAAATGATAAGGTTCTACCATTACAAGTAATGGATCATCTTTGACATCTTCTTGGAGTTCAATTTCTCGGGGATATCCAGGGACAATTCTATCTACGAGGGTATTATAAAAATGATTGTTTTGAAGCACCCAATGCTTAAAGTCATTTTCTAAATTCCAATTATCTATATGTTGTAATATACAGTCTTGTAGGGCGGTGGCATTTTGTTCAATTAATTCTGTAGGTAGAAAGATACATCCTTTATCTTCTGTGCCTTTAAAATGACGCCATCTGGCATATAGCCAATGTGTAAGTTTTGCAGGAAATTCTTCAGGGCACTGAGAAGAATTGAAATTTTCTTCTTTATATCTAATTCCAGATTCAGTTGTATTGGAAATGATAAATCTTATTTCAGATATTTTTGATGTAGATAGGAATTCAGACCATTCGTTATAGGGGTGTATAATTCTGTTAATGCATTGAACATAATGCGAATCTGATATTATCTGGTCTTGGCTAATACCTCTAGTTAATATATGAAATCGGCCGTTTTGATTTTTCAATAGATTATAATCCCCATTATTTGTGGGTTTTATAATTAGTACACCACCGTTGAAATCAGTTTCTTGATTTAGAATATCAATCATCCAATCAACAAAGCCACGGATAAAATTACCACCCCCAAATTGAAGTACCCGAGTGGGCATTTGGGTGTATGGATCATTTAGTACAGGCACGTGACAAAGTTTGATTTAGCGATGAAAGTAGAAAAAAAGGCCAACTCTTTTTAGAGCCGGCCTATGTATGAAAAAACTATTTACTCCAAAGTAGGCTACTTATTAACCACCTGGGTAACCTGTATTTTGAGGATATCCTCCAAAAGTACGATCTATTTGATCTTGAGGTATTGGTCTCACGGTATGATAGTCTTGAATATTAGGTGATGCGTCATCATTATATAGACGCACTCTTTCTACCAATTTTCCAGTTCGTACCAGATCCCACCATCTATGTCCTTCACCTACGAGTTCTTTAGCTCTGTCGTTCAATAACAAATCAATGTCTACATCTGCTGCAGTAATCATATTGGCATCTTCTTGTCCTGGCCATGCGCCTCTGCGTCTGATTACATTCATGTCATCAGCAGCACCTTGTGTATTTCCCTGCATCAGTCTTGCTTCCGCTCTAATTAAGTAGGCATCTGCTAATCGCGCAATAATATAGTCTCTTTGACCTTGCGTATGTTGTCTGTTTGGTCTCGTATCATCAATCCACTTATTCATCGACGGAAATAGCTTTGCGGTATATTCGTCTCTGGTAATAACCCAATACGGAGCCGCAGCCTGGCGTTCGTTCGTCCATAATGCATCTTTACCTGGACCAGGTATGAATATTGCAGTATCTCCTGCTGCGTAAGTAATTTGCTTATTCTGGTCGTCAAATGTCTGAACGTTATTATAGGTTCCGGGACTATTAGTTAGCCAGGCATGCTTAAAACTTTTGTCATATCGTGAATCTACATCTCTGTCCCAAAGGTCCAGGAAGAAATTAGTTGGTCGGAACCTCTTCCACGGTCTGCCATTGGTCACATCTCTTGTCATACCTGGAAACTTATCGTATTCCATTAGAAAATATAGATGTCCTCTGTGACCTTGACCATCAAGTCCTTCATCAACTTGAGATTTACTATTTTGAATAGAGAATATAATTTCAGAATTTTCTTCATTACCTAAAACCCATAATTCTGAGAAATCATCGACGAGTCCGAAATCGTAGTTGTTGATCACATTTGACATGAGCGATTCAGCTTTACTCGCATCGCTGCTTTCAGCAAATGCAGATGAGGCACGAGTCATGAATGCCTTTGCCAATAAAAATTCAGCAGCAGGTTTTGTGGCTCGGCCAAAATCACCTTGACTTGCGGGAAGATTTGCGATGGCAAATTCAAAATCAGGAATGATCGCTTGTGCATATACTTCTGCTTGCGACGTACGGTTAGCTTCTATCTGAACTCCTTCTGTCTCTTCCAAAGAAAGATGTACATCTCCATATGTACGCACCAGGATGAAGTAATAAAAGGCCCTTAAAAACCTGACTTCAGCTATACGCGCATTTTTATTAGCCTCACTAATACCCTCTATAGACGCTGACCGGTTTATGACAGCATTTGCCTGATTTATGCCTCGGTAAAAATCTCTCCATGTATCTCTGAAGTAACTTTCTGAAGGACTCAATCGGCCATCATAGAATCCGATTCCTTTGTGGCTTCCATCAGCACCTACTCTGTAAATATCAGTACCAAATGAAACCATTGTAAATCCTCTCTCCGGACCAAAGAATGTTTTAGATGCAGCATAAGTAGCTTTAACAGCATCCTCCAATCCTTGAGGGGTTGTATAATATGAAGCGGCGGAAACACCGGAAATCCACTCTTCCTCTAAAATATCTGTAGAAGATTGATTTACGGAAG
>JAJCYJ010000027.1 GCA_029262975.1 Saprospiraceae bacterium | reverse complement strand
TCAGTCCAGATACCTGTATCATATACGGCATTTGGATGAAGGGTATTAACATTGATTCCTTTTCCCCCTAATTCAAGAGCAGCTACACGGCCCAATTGAGTAAGTCCTGCTTTCGCAACAGAATATGCCGAAGCACCGGGGCCAGGTGCAGGTACATTTTTAGATCCTATTATAACAACCGAAGGATCTATTCCAATTTCTAAATACGGAATACACATTTGTAAAAGACGCTGGTGGCTAGTGACATTAACTTCAAGGCTTTTATCCCAAAGTTCATTATCCATATTCTTTATACTAGCACTTTTCGGAAATATGCCCGCATTCGTAATCAATAAATCTATACCTCCAAATGAACAAACAATTTGCTCTATACATTTAATTACTTGTTTCTTTTTTGTCACATCGCATTGTAATGCCAATACTTCTTCTTGAGGAAAGCAATTGAATATTTTCTTGTCTATGTCAAGTGCAGCAACGACGGCACCTTCTGCAACTAATTGTTCGACACATGCTTTCCCGATACCACTGGCAGCGCCTGTTACGATTGCGATTTTCCCCTGCAACGGTTTTGACGCACCTCCTTTTTTCAATTTGGCTTGCTCAAGACTCCAATATTCCATTTCAAATAAATCTTTCTTACCAAGTGCCTTCCACCCTCCTAATTTTTCTGCCTGGACAATTGCTTTTTTAGTATGCCTCGAAATATCTTCTATAATACGTACATGCTTTGGAGAGGGGCCAAAAGAAAGGGTTCCATTTCCTGGTAATATTGCCCATCTTGGAGCGGTATCCAATTGTTGTTCTCCCCTATTGTATTTATTAAAATAAGATTCGTATGATTTTTTAAATTCAGACAAATCTTTCTGGTGGTTTTTAGAAAAATAAACCGGGGTCCGTTTGGTGCGGATTATGTGATCGGGAGTCATGGGACCCCGACTGCTGATTTTCTTAGAAGTAGAAAGCGCACTAAATCCAACAGATGCCGGACTACTGTCAAGCCTGGAGAGAACCGCCTTACCCCAAATCGTTGAAACATCTTTTCTAATTTCAGCCAGTCTCAACACGTCAACATTTCTTTTTTTCGCGCCCTTAGTTTCCCTGGCGCCATTTTTTCTAAGATAGTTTTCTGCCTTACTGACAATGCTGATCATTTTTTCATAACTGACTTTCGGATCATGATCAAATGTAAATACACCGTGATTCAGTAAAATCATGCCATCAAGTTTGTCCCAGTCTATATTGGCAGTCATTTCGTAAATTGTTTTTGCCAAAATAAAACCTGGCATAACATAAGGCACGATTAGCATATTGTCCCCGTATATTTCTTTTATACGATCTCGACCATTTGGAGAATTGGTAATTACTACAACTGAATCGGCATGTGTATGATCGACAAAAGTATACGGGATAATACCATGCAATATCGCCTCAACTGAAGGATTAGGAGCAGCGGGATTAGTGAGGGCCATGCGTTGATATTTGACCATATCCATGTCACTCAGTGATTTAAGGCCAGCAAGCTTTTTGAGCGCATCGAGCTTGACAGGAGAAAATCCCGGAGCTTCGATTGTTGCAAGATCCCAGCCACTACCTTTGACGTATAATATCTCTTCTATTTCACCAAAAATATTTTTCTCTTTGATCTTTACTGATGTATTTCCACCACCATGCAAAACCAAATCTTCTTCTTTCCCTAATAATCGAGATGTATAAACTCTTAGATTTAAAAGGTTCTTACCATATTTCTTGGCTTCACTTTCTTTCCAGTAACTCTTCATTTGATAAATTCTAGGTGCTTTATAAAATCAGTAACAAGTGATCTTACTTGTTTTTTATGTAATTCGGGGTCAAGATAACGAGAAGTCACTTTTTTCAAAATCGAGTCCTGAAAACATTCATGAATTTTCTCGGCCATTTTATAGGGATGAATCGGATCGTACTCATTTGCGATGATCAAACAAGGCGTTTGTAGCCTGTCTATTTCTTCCAGATCATTAAAGGGATGATCTGCAACCATTTGGGTGATAACAGTCTTCAGACTCAATTGTTGCTGCTCCGAAAATACACCTAATATAGATGCTGCTGCGCCCTTATTTTCAGTCTCTATCAGTGCAAAGGATGGTTCTTTTTTAAATTCATTGAGGCCTTCGGGTTTCCCCAGATAGCTGGCAGCCGTGGCTATTATTTGAAGATTATCCGGAGTGGACTTGTGCAGCCATGCGGGTCTCAGCAAAATTAACCCACGCACTCTGTCAGGATATCTGATACTCATATTCAGGGCAATTCCTGTCCCCATAGATAATCCGCCAACCATAGATCTTTCAATTTTAAGGTGATCCATTAATCGAATTAATTCATCGGTATAATAGTTAAAGGACACCTCCTTCTCACTCGGATATTTTGAATGCCCATGCCCGGGGCAATCCATACAAATGAGCTGTGTGGCTGTTAGCCCTCCAAGCAGATTTTGAATTTGAGAAGTATTGGCAGTAAGACCATGCTGAAAAATTAGCGGTCTGCCTGTCCCTTCTGAAATATAATGTGGCACCGAATTCATTGCAGATAAAGTCTTTGGCTAAATGATTATTGGAATTGCGCCAAAAGTACACATTGATAATTTATGGTTATCCCTTTATGATCAATTCAATATTTGAAAATAGTCCTCCAATGTTGTAAATGCGAAGAAAAGAATTATTCTACTGAAGGAGATAGTATATGCTCCAACGACATAAAATCATTCAGTTGATACACTCGAAAGATCTTGTCATTTAAAAGAAATGTCGATATTTACTCGGTCTATATTATGATCAGAAAACGATATATCAACAAATTTAAAGGTCTTTGTGTCCAAACATATCAGTGAAGTTTATGATACAAGACGCTAATAATTATAAGAAACCAAATTTATGAAAAGAAGAAAATTTATTAGTAATTCCGCTTTGACTGGTGCTGCAGCAATCACGGGAGCCAAGCTAAATGCTGAAAAGTTAAAGCAAAATTTGCCAAGCGATGCGCATACATTCAACTTAAAATACGCCCCTCATTTTGGTATGTTTAAGCATAGTGCCGGAGACGATTTGCTGGATCAATTGCAATTTATGTCGGATGCAGGTTTTACAGCCATGGAGGATAATGGCATGACGAACAGGACAGTTGAAATGCAGGATAAGATAGGCAATAAAATGGCAGCGTTAGGGATGGAAATGGGTGTATTCGTTGTGTTTTTTGGAGAAGGTCTTCATTGGAAAAAATCCATGGCCACTGGCAATCCAGAGTTTAAGCAATTATTTATCAAGGCTTGTCATAATGCTGTGGAGGTGGCAAAACGCGTCAATGCAAAATGGATGACAGTGGTTCCAGGATTCTTTGACAGAAGTCTGGCTATGGGTTATCAGACATCTCATGTGATAGACTTTTTACGGGCGGGGGCCGAAATATTTGAACCTCATGGATTGGTCATGGTTTTGGAACCTTTGAGCGATACTCCAGAGCTATTCCTGCGCCATTCTGACCAAACATATATGATCTGTAAAGCAGTCAATAGTCCTTCCTGCAAGATCTTGTATGATATATACCACATGCAACGAAATGAAGGACAGCTTATAAAAAATATCGATGCTTGCTGGGATGAAGTCGGATACATTCAAATAGGTGATAATCCTGGACGGAACGAACCTACATCAGGTGAAATCAATTATAAAAATGTGTTTAGTCATATCCATGGAAAAGGCTTTGATGGCATTTTGGGGATGGAACATGGAAATGCATTTGATGGAGCTGAAGGCGAATTGAAATTAATAAACGCATATAAAGAAGTAGATAATTTTCTCGGATAAGAACATCTGTAGAAGGAAGTTGCTCATGCTATATTTTACGAAAGTCACACCCTTAATCAAAGGTTGGTGCAGGTAATGCTTTGATAAGCCGTGCACTTTTCGCTCGTTTATTATCTTGGTCAAAATGATATTGAATCTATGAAGACAGGAATGAATTTGCTCCTTTGGACAACTGATATTAATGAAGAATTATATCCTATCATTGAGCGCATAAAAGATGCAGGATTTGATGGTGTAGAAGTCCCGATCGGAGATGAGGGCACACAACGATATAGGTCTCTTGGCCACAAATTAAAAGAACTGGATATGGGTTGTACCTGTGTCACCTCAATTTTTGAGGATGGTAATCCAGCAAGTTCAGATCCCAAGATCCGGGAGAAAGCAGTCGATCAAATGAAGTGGCGCATGGATATGGCTAAAGAGCTGGGAGCTGAGGTTATTTGCGGACCCTATCATTCTGCCTTTGCTTATTTCTCTGGAGTTCCTCCCACTGAAGACGAAAGAAAATGGAGTACCGAAGTCATGCGAAAAGCTGCAGAATATGCTGGAGAAGTGAATGTACTTCTTACACCCGAGGCACTGAATAGATTTGAATGTTATCTCTACAATACACTTGCGGATATATCCAAACTAATCCGTGATGTGGATCATCCTAATATGAAGATGATCTTCGATTCTCATCATGCGCATATAGAAGAAAAAAATGCAGGCGCTGCCATTCTTAAATATGCAGATATGATAGGGCATGTGCACATATCAGAAAGTGACCGCGGTACTCCAGGAAGCGGACAGGTGCACTGGGAGGACATTTTTACCAGTCTAAAGAAGATCGGCTATGATGGATGGTTGACTATTGAAGCCTTTAGTCGCAACAAAGAAGAGTTTGCTTCGGGCATTAATGTTTGGCGAAATTTTCAACCCACCCTGGAAGAAATCTATAAGGACGGTTATCAATTTATTACTTCTATGTGGGCTAAGTAACCAAAATAGGTGCATTTTTAGCTACCTTATTCATCTACTATGTCTGCCAAAATATAGTTAAAGTCGCTTCTGTGACATGCATTGATTTAGATTCTTCTCTATTCAGCGACAGCAGAGTCATTCTGTCACTTAAGATATTTTATGGGGATAATTCGGATGTGTAGGCATGCTCTATTTCACGTTCACAATGAAACAATCAAAAGAGAAAAACATCTTTCACAGTATCGGATCAATTCCAATTATTTTAGTCAATTGCAGGTATATAAGTTAGGTCACTAACGAATATTTACTATATTCGTTAACGTTAACGGACTTATCTGCTCTTCGTACCATATACGGTACCGAGACAAGTGATAATAACCCGTCCACAATTTTGTGATAAAGCTAAACCTCCAGGACTCGAATAATTTTATGAATATTTATAATGTCTTTAATAAGGTTATAAAAATGGGTTCTGATATAATAAAACTTCAATTTATGATACAAAAAACTATAATTAGCGCATTCTTTTTGATTGCGTTGGCAGTTGGTATGCAAGCCCAGGACGATTGGGAAGTATTATTTGATGGGAAGGACTTCTCTAATTTTATTCAACTCAATGGTGAGGCCACTTATAAAATTGAGAATGGAGCCATGGTCGGTATTTCCAAACTCAATACTCCTAATAGTTTTATGGCTACTAAGAAAAAGTATGGAGACTTCATTCTTGAATTTGACGTAAAAGTTGAAAATGGACTGAATTCTGGCGTCCAATTCAGAAGCCTGAGCAATACGGAATTCCAGGACGGGCGAGTGCATGGATATCAATGTGAGATAGAAACAAGTGCTCGTAAATGGGCCGGCGGTGTATATGATGAAGCGCGTCGAGGATGGCTTTATCCGCTTACCAGGAATCCGAAAGGTCAGAGTGCTTTTGTCCCCGGTGAATGGAATCACTATCGAATCGAGGCTATTGGTCCCAATATAAGTACGTGGGTAAATGAAATTCAATGTGCCAACCTTGTTGATGATTTAACATTGGAAGGCTTTATCGCATTTCAGGTACATGCTATTAGAAATAAAGAACATGAAGGGAAAACAGTACAATGGAAAAACATTAAAATTAAAACCTCGGACGTAGCATCTTCCCGAATGAAGGTAGACAAGGATGTCCCTGAAATCAGCTATCTCAATAATCAGTTAACCAAAACTGAAATGCGCCAGGGATGGAGAATGTTGTGGGACGGATCATCTACAAATGGATGGAGAGGTGCTAAATTAGATCACTTTCCAAAGGAAGGATGGGTCATGAATGATAACGTATTAACCGTAATGGCTTCAGGGGGTGCAGAATCACGGAATGGAGGAGATATTGTAACCATAAATACTTACGGCGATTTTGAATTAAGCGTTGATTTCAATTTGTCAAAAGGGGCGAACAGTGGCATCAAATATTTTGTAGATCCCGAATTAAATAAAGGAGAAGGATCTGCCATAGGACTGGAATTTCAGATCCTGGACGACAAAGAGCATCCCGATGCAAAAATGGGAAAAAATGGAAACCGCACTGTAGGATCGCTTTACGATTTAATACGCGCGGAGAATACGCAAAGCTCAAGAGGTAAAAATTTTAAAGGAGTTGGAAATTGGAATAATGCCCGTATTGTCGTAAGAGGTGGACACGTTGAACATTGGTTGAATCATGTCAAAGTAGTTTCATTTGATCGCCACAGTCAAATATTCAAAGCATTAGTTGAAAAAAGTAAATATGAGAAATGGGAAAACTTTGGACGTCTGCCAGAAGGTCATATCTTATTACAGGATCATGGTGATGAAGTAAGTTTTCGAAATATTAAAATCAGAGAATTCTAAATATAGAAACCTTATAAAATGAATAATAAAACAAGAAGGGACTTTCTAAAAAAATCTGCACTTGGAGGCGCTGCCTTAGCCATTCCTTTTTCAGCAAAAAGTTATAATAATATAATCGGCGCAAATGACAGGATTCACCTGGGTGTTGCCGGAATAAACAGTCGTGGAGGAGCGCACATCCGTGCCGCAGGCCGCTATAATGAAGACACGAAAGTAATCGCACTTTGTGATGTTGATAATAGACTATTTGGAAAAACAATAGCGAAATTTGACAATCTCAATAGTAAGGATATTACTACATACGGAGATTTCCGTAAGATGTTAGAGAATAAAAATATTGACGCTGTTACCATCGCTTCTCCGGACCACTGGCATGCACCGATGGCCATTATGGCTATGAATGCTGGCAAAGATGTCTATTGTGAAAAACCCTTTAGCCATAATCCACAGGAAGGCGAATGGATGATCCAGGCGCAAAAGAAAACAGGTAAAGTTCTTCAAATAGGTAATCAACAGCGCTCTTCTCCTACCAGTACTCAGTTGGTTAAAGATATCAAGAGTGGATTAATTGGAAAAGCATAGGCTGCCAAAGCCTGGTATACAAATGGACGAAAATCGATAGGAACGGGCAAAGAAGCCCCAGTACCGGAATGGTTGGACT
>JAJCYJ010000026.1 GCA_029262975.1 Saprospiraceae bacterium | reverse complement strand
AGCGGATGTGGTTGTGAATGCAGCTACTGGTACAGTAGATATCAATACACCAGATGTAATATTATCAGATACATTGAATATGGAAATCTATGGATCAGATAATATCAAAGGAACATTTACGACGATTCTTGCCTCCGATGCAAGTGGAAAGGTAATAGAAGTTACGGCTGATGAGATATTAGGCACCGAGACGGATAGTGTAATCTATAGACATAACGGGACACTAACAAGTGAGCGATATATGACGATGGCAGCGTTCGACCTTAACTTTATCGATGGTACGGATACTACTGTTATAACGTCAGATGGCCGTATGGCTATTGGGCGGGGTACGGTAACTCAAGGAACCGGAACAACCAATGACATTAGATTAGATGTGAATGGAGATATTCTCGCAATACAGGTTCATTCAAGTTCAGATGCAAGATTTAAGAAAGATATTGTTCAGCTTGATAATGCACTTGATAAAGTTCAATCTATAAAAGGTGTGACGTATAACTTCAGAACTGAAGAATTTGCAAATCGAAACTTTCCAACTACTAAGCAACTTGGATTTATTGCACAAGATGTTGAACAAGTTATACCAGAAGTTGTAAAAACAGATGCACAAGGGTATAAAAGTATCGATTATGCCAAATTAACTGCGCTATTAAATGAGGCTATTAAGGAGCAGCAAAAAGAAATAGACAACCTTTCAAAGCAATTAAATAAGGCAAATGAATATAATGCCCACCTTGCGGATGAGGTTGCATCTATTAAACAATTAATAAAAAGTATTAGCAATCTCGCTGTGTCAGATGAAGATTAGGTTCATCTGAAGGTTCTAATTTTCAAGCCTCTTGTTACAGCAGCAAGGGGCTTTTTTAATGTTTTCATCAAAAAAACATATTAAATTTTTCTTTAATATGTAAAATACTGTTATACTTGCATCTGGAAGGATAGTAAATATCTCTTCTGCTGTATCCCCGCAGTAAGTTATCCCCTAAAAGCAGTAATCAATCGCCAGTATTCTGGCGGTATACTTATTTGATTGCTAAAAATTTAAATTTAATTGATGATGAAAACTACAAGAATCATCTTGCTAATTGGGTTAGTGATTTGCGCTACACAAATTATAAATGCCCAGGTAAAGATTGGTGAACGACCACTTGACATAGGAATCCAGCGACTTTTAGAAATGGAAAGAGCTAGTGAACTTTTTATAGTCACAGATAGTCTTGAGATTGGTATTACGACAAGCACGACGACAAATGTTCCTAGTGTTGATGCCATGATGATGAAATTATATGGTTATGGTCTCGGGCAGTTTTATGGTACTCAGTCCTATTTCTTAGGTACCAACCCAGATGGTGAGGTGCTTGAATTTCCATTGACACTGGATCTTGTTACAAACGCCTCAACAGCTACTCTGTCCCTTGACAACGCAACTAACATATTTGGAAGTGTAGACTTGACCAACCTCGACAGTGTCTTTTCAACGAATACTCAGCTAACGGATTCCATCAATCAAATTAGAACATTGGTTAATAATAATAAGGCGAATGACCTTGATACAATTCAAATTAATGAGTTAATCGATGAGATTAAAATTGTTGATAATGCTTTTGGAGACCAGACAGTCTTAAGATATTACGAAGACAGATATGAAACGATTGACACAGAAAGAGACTCAATCGACTTCGATCTTGGACCATTTTTCGCCACTGATATCCAATTGGCGGATACAGCAGCAGCATTAAGAGATCTGATATTCTATAAAATTGATGGTACGCTTGATGAAGACAGAACCCTCACTGGAGCTGCTTTCAATCTTACCTTCACAGATGTAGATTCCTTTAACGTAAACTCTGTTAATACTACTTTTACTTCTTCTTCCAACACTTCAATTACGTCGACTGGCACAACAGATATAACCGCAACAGGAGACTTAAGCACGACCTCTTCCACAGGTAACGTCAGTATGACCAGTACTGCAGGATCTTTGGATTTAACAGGCGAAACCAGTGTAAATATTACCGCAAATAATACCTCTGATGTAGTCATAGATGCCACTTTAGACAGTATTAAAATGATAGGTGTAGTAAGACTAAATGAATATCCTTCAAAACCTACGGAAACCGTTTTTAATAATATTCTAGGGATAGATGGCAGTGGCAATATTATCAATATTGATGCCGCTACTATTTTGGGAACTGAAACAGATAGTGTAATCTATCGGCATAATGGGACTCTGACTGGAGAACGAACGATGACAATGGGACCATCTGGATTCGGTTATAATCTGCTCTTTGTAAGTGAAGATGGTGCAGATACGACAGTCATTGCAAATGATGGTAGAGTGGCAATAGGTACAGGTGCGTTTACACCTAACAGCGCTACGTCAAATGTAAAATTAGAAGTTAATGGAGATATCCTCGCAGTAAGGGTACACTCTAGTTCGGACAAAAGATTTAAAAAGAATATCGCCCCAATAGGATCAGCACTTCAAAAGGTAATGTCCATAGAAGGGGTAACTTATGACTTTAGAACTGAGGAATTTGCAAGTAGAAACTTTCCTACAACCAAGCAAGTTGGATTCATCGCACAAAATGTTGAGACCGTACTTCCAGAAGTTGTACGAACAAATGGTGATGGTTATAAAGCAGTTGATTATGCAAAAATCACAGCATTACTGAATGAAGCCATTAAAGAGCAACAGCAAATTATTAATTCGCAGGATAAAGTAATACAGTCACAACAAGAAATGTTGGCTTCGCTTTTTGAAAAATATGAATCGATCTCAGGTGAAATGGCAAACCTGAAAGCCACAATGAAAGATTTAAGCAATCAAACTATGTCTGAGGAATAACGATTATTAATATTCCCCGTGACCAAAAGGCCCATTAGTATTTATACTATGGGCCTTTTTTGATTTAACACTCCAGAATCGTTTTTATATTAAACAAAATGATATATTATAAAAAAGTATATATATTTTAGCGCTGTTATATTCGTACCTCTTAATTCATTGTTCGGCCTAGATCTCGTCTTATCTAAGACTAGCTAGTAATAATGAATATGAGTAGTACGTCTAACAAGCGTGCTTGAGAATGTTGAGAACCATCCTGATACTTGCGATCTGTTCGCTACTTTCCTCTGTGTTACGTGCACAGACTAAGATCGGTGACAATACACTTGTAATAGATTCCGCTTCCATATTAGAGCTCGAAAGTTCCTCAAAAGGATTTCTTCCATCAAGATTAACAACACTACAAAGAGATGCTCAGTCCGCTTGGGATGAAGGGCATATCATTTATAATACAACCGATAATTGTCTTCAAATATATAATGGATCATCATGGGAGTGTTTTGCCCAGGGTGTGATTATTGACTCTACAATATATAAGTATAACGGTACCCTGACTTCAAACAGGACAATAAGCATGGACGGAAAACAACTCACTTTCGATGGTTCGGGTGATGTTGTTATTACGGATGCCGGTTTCGTTGGAATAGGCGACCCTACTCCTGAAGCCAAACTGGATGTAGAAGGTGGTACTGTTAAGCTCTCAGACTATGGAACAGGTACGAATAGCGGTTCTGAGAGCTATCTCTTGGGTGTTGATAGTGATGGGGATGTCATTGAGATATCTCCAGCTATCGACACCTTTTTTATCACAAATGACTCATTAAAACTCTCGTTACAGAGTGATAGAACAGCATTTAAATTTGTTGATCTTGCTTCATATGCTGAGAATATTTATAACACAAGTGACACCCTGGATGCCAATAGGGTAGTTACCTTAGATGGCAAAAGTTTGACCTTCGATGGTTCGACCACCCGAGATGTGATCATTGAACCTGATGCCGATATTGGAATAGGGACAACCACCCCAAATGCAGAACTGCAAATTCATGGCGATAATACAGAATCTGCGATATTACTTACTACGCCGTTAACCGGAAGCGGAATCAGCGACGGATTATACTTGGGTGTAACAGATGCAGACCAAGTAGCTTGGATTTGGAATTATGAGAATTCTGACTTGTCATTTGGTGTAAATGATGATACCAAAATGACCTTAAAACCAACTGGTCAGGCTCAGCTCTTAGCTTATGGTTCAGATACTTTTCTTGACAATATTCCAGCTCGTCTTTTAGCAGTTCAGGCAGATGGAGATATTGTAGAAACGAATATGTCATTAGTAGGCACAGACGATCAGATACTTGATTCTCTTGGATTGACAGGAACGACTCTTGAAATAGGAATTGAAGGAGATGTGAATGGGTTACAGACGATAGATTTATCCAGTTTGCAGGATGGAACCGGCACAGACGATCAGATACTTGATTCTCTTGGATTGACAGGGACTACGCTTGAAGTTGGCATAGAAGGAGATGCGAACGGACTACAGACGATAGATTTATCCAGTTTGCAGGATGGTACTGGCACAGACGATCAGATACTTGATTCTCTTGGATTGACCGGAACTACGCTTGAAATAGGAATTGAGGGAGCAGTTAATGGACTACAGACGATAGATTTATCCAGTTTGCAGGATGGAACCGGCACAGACGATCAGATACTTGATTCTCTTGGATTGACCGGAAACATTCTTGAAATAGGGATCGAAGGGGATGTGAACGGATTACAGACCCTTGACCTAACACCTATCCTTGGGAGTTCAGAAAACATTTATAACACCAGCGATTCATTAGAAGGAAATCGTGTTGTAACAATGGATGGCAATAGTCTAACATTTGATGGTACTGGTACTGGAGATTTTATTATTCAGGCAGATGGTGATGTAGGTATTGGCACAACTACTCCAGCGGGAGATTTAGGCGTGACGAGTGATGAGGACCAGGATGCATTTAATTTCACCCAGGCAACAGGTACAACAGGAGAGAAAGATGTGCTTACGATTGAAGACCAGGATATTGGTGATGGCACACAGGACGAAAGCTCTGTCTTGAAAGTGGTCAAGAGTGGCGCCATCAATAGTGCGGACAACGGGTTTAGCCTTGTTGAATTGGCTAACACAGGAGCAGATCCAGGTGCAAGCAAATATTGGATTTCGGGAAGAAAGACGGATGAAGGAGCACCACTTTGGGGTGTGGATATTACAGATAATGATTTTTGGTCCGAAGGAGGCATTATTTTGGGTGTTTCAGGTGCTGACGGAGGCACTTACAGCGGTGGTAATTTTATCGTTGAACCAGATGGAGATGTTGGAATAGGTACAATCACACCTGGTGCCAGATTAGAAGTAGATGGTGGATCTGTGATCTTTGATGAATACGGAATCGGGACTTATAACGACACATCCGCAAATTACATTCTGGCTGCAGACACTTCAGGTGCTGTTGTAGAGCTTAATACTGCCGCTAATACAAGGTGGTTTTATGCGCCTGCCGTGACTGTCGACGCTTCCGATACAATTTCTAATGCGACTATAGACTTACATCAAGAATATATAGATCAATTTACTTCCATTCCTGCTGCTCAACGAAGTACAGGAGCTCCGGATAACATCCCGGTTTATGCAGAAAATGAGCTCTGGTACTTTGTGACCTTTTATGACAACACAGTCATAGACAATATATCGATTAGTGCAGCAGGTGTGTTGACGTATGATATTATAAGCGTGCCTTTTGACAATTATACAATAGTCAATATTGCATTTTTAATAAAATGATAAAATTATATAGGTACACACTAGTACTATGCCTAATCCTGAACTTTAGTGTTAAAAAGGCCGCAGGACAGGAAGTTACTTTGCCATATACTGAGAATTTTGATTCGGGAACTACAGGAAGCCCTGGGACACTACCAACAGATTGGCAACAGGTATCAGAAGGTAGTACTGCTACTTGCGGTCATGGCAATACAGTTTGTCATCAATGGGGTGTAAGATCCGGAACAACCCCTTCAAGCAACACAGGGCCAATTGGAGACCATACGATCGGTACAGGAAATTATATTTATGTCGAAGCGTCGTCAAATACAAATGATTCAGTAGAAGTTCTTTCTCCTTCATTTAATTTGAGCGGTGATAGCAATGCCGAACTGAGATTTTGGAGCCATAGCTATAACGGAAACAGCAATAATGATCATGATCTGAATGTTGACATCGTAAATGCTGCGAACACTTCAGTCTTAGGAAGGGGATTACTCACAATTCAAGATACGGATTTCAACAACTGGCGCCAATATACGGTAGACCTTTCGGCATTTGCAAATAGTGGAAATATTAGAATAAAATTCCGATGGGTAGAAGGTAATGCTTCTTGGGGGCTTGATCATGCTATTGATGATTTTACAATTACTTCAGATTATTGTACAGATGGAGACAATTATAAGGATGAATTTGCGTCTGCCAGTTATTCTAACAGTAATGGTTCTGTGAATTGGTCTGCTGATAGCTGGACGGAAGCTGATGATAACAATAACCCAGCAAGTGGTTCGATCGTCATCACAGGCGGCCAGGTAGAAATGAACAATCCCGGTTATGGATCAGGAGATCAACCTTCAATTACAAGATCTGTTGACCTCACAGGAGCCACTTTTGCTTCTCTTAGTTTTGATTATTCAGAGGCAGGAAACATGGAATCCTCAGACAAATTTGAAGTTAGGGTATATGACGGGACAACCTGGAATACCGTATTCTCGATGTATGATGACTTCGGGACAACTGTGGATAATGCATATATCGATATAACGGAATATGCCAACGCCAATACAGAAATCCGCTTTATCATTTCAGACTTTTATGGTGCATCAGAGGAAATACTCAGAATAGATAATGTAGAAATATGCTATCTGACAGATGCAGCAATTGTGACAGATTTCTATTTAGAAGCAGAATGTGGATATGCAGGTAGTGCGTGGTTTTCAGGTACAGACATTTCAGCATCTAACAGCAGGTATGTCCAACCCAGGACTGGTCTTTCGTCCCTCTCTTCTGCTCAACTGGATACGTCAGCCTATCTCACATACGTGTTGGATATTGACAGCACTGGAAAGTATAAGGTATTCGGAAGGATCATCGCAGCTACTGATACAACAGAATCCTACTGGATTAGAGCGAATGGGGGAACTTGGTATAAATGGGATAGTCTGTCCGTAAATACTTCTTGGACGTGGCTCCAGGTAGAAGATAGTGTAGGAGATACATTACTTACATTTCAGCTTGACTCTGGTGTCAATCGCATCGACCTGGCTTATAGAGAAGATGGTGTTCAATTAGATAAGTTATTTATTACTGCTAATGGTACAACACCTACAGGAATTGGAGGAACGGCGACCAATTGCCCAGCACTTTTTGGATTAGACTCCGATGGAGATGGCATTGTTGATGATATAGATTTGGACGATGATAATGATGGCATCACAGATGTAGATGAAAGTCCGGCAACTATTGATTTTTCTGGAACGAGAACCTTACTTGTTGGTACAGATTTAACGGATCTAGTGACCAATGATATCGTATTATATGCTAATGCTGTAAGAGACTGTGATGACATTTTATATGACATTACGATAGAGGTAAATAGTATAAGTTCCGGCGTAAGAGTAGAGGCGAGCAACCAGGGAATGGAAATTGATGATGCCTCTGCGGCGGATGACGATCATTTTACTTTCTCGCTAAATGTTGTGGAAAGTGGTTCGGCAACAGTCTCTAATACTTCTGGAACATCAGCCACAATAGCAGACTTTCTCTTTACACCTCGAGACATAGATTCAAATACAGGAGTCGATCACACAGAAGTTATAGGCATAAGCACAAGCACAGCGCCTGACACTGTTTATTTTGATGCAAATACTGTACTTGAAGCAGGAGGGTTTATAAATGGTTCTGGTCCCGGAACAGGCTACACTTATTATAGAATGATAGCCTTAAGTGGTACTGATGACTGGACTTCTAATGGAAATGATACTTCTGGAGAACTCCCAGAATATGCAGTCTTTATGTTCTATGAGAATTTTTCTTCGGTCGATCTCGCATTTGGAAGAACGGGTACCGCACCTTCCACGAATAATGGCAATCGTCTTACCAGTCTCTTTGCTTCTAAAGAATGTGACAGAGATGATGACGGAATACCTAACCGTCTAGATCTTGATTTGGACAATGATGGTATTTTTGACCTTTATGAGGCAGGGCATAGCGAGCTAGACGCGAATGATGATGGAAGGATAGATAGCGCGACTTTTTATTCAGGGGCAAATGGCATTTTTGATTCATTGGAAACAACTCCCGAGAGTGGTGTGCTTAACTATACATATAGCGATTCAGATGCAAATGGTATTGAAGATGCATTTGACCGGGATTCCGACGACGATGGATGTTTTGATACAGAAGAGGCAGGTATCACGGATACAGACGTAGATGGTGTCGCAGGATCTGGCACCCCTGCTGTGGACGTTGATGGTTTAGTAATAGTTGTTGTCTATGATGTTCCCATTACCAATGCCTGGCAAGATTCGTTGCAAGGGTGTCTTGAAATTTGTGACAATGGAATAGATGATGATATGGATGGAGATATAGATGGTGCAGATACCGACTGCGCTAATTACTTTCTTGAAGCAGAGTGTGGGTTTCCAGGAGATAATTGGGACCGAAATCTTGATACTACCGCCTCTAATAATGATTATTTGACGATAAGCCCGGGGTTAAACTCCTTGACTACAGCACCCACTGCCTCTGCAGACCTTATAAGGTTTACAGTTAATGTGACAGCAACAGGCCTATATAGAATTCTTGGACGAGTGTGGTCCGCTGATGGGTCCGATGATTCTTTTTGGTTCCGGGTGGATGAAGGAACGTGGTATAAATGGAATGATTGGAATACAGGTTCGAGTTGGCTTTGGATCACCTTTTCTAATAATGATGATGGTAATACAGAAGTCAAATATTCCTTAGTTCCGGGGAATCACACTATTGATATTGCTTATAGAGAAGATGGTGCACGGATTGATAAACTTCATTTAACCATAAATGGGACTGTTCCAACCGGTGAAGGTGAAACAGCAATCAATTGTGGTAGAACATTAACCTACAACCTCTTTCTTCCTTTTAAAATCCTGAACAAATAAAGATTCATAGATTTTATCGAGACTGTGAGTTGCTGCATTTACACCCAGTTGATTTTGGGCTTTCAGACTGATTTCTTGTCGATTTTGTTCAATGTTACTTATGTGCTCAATCATTTGTGCGAAGGAATTTAGCCCCTGTTCTTGAATAATATGCACGCCAGGCAATTTTGACATTTCCTGAACTCCAAAATTGTCATAAGAGATTACAGGAATTCCACAGCATAATGCCTCAGCGATCACTATTCCAAAGGTTTCCATTTTGCTAGGATGAAGCAGCACATCGCTTTTAGCTAACAAAGAAGCTACCTCCCATTTTCTTAATTGCCCAAAAAA
>JAJCYJ010000025.1 GCA_029262975.1 Saprospiraceae bacterium | reverse complement strand
CAAACTCTGTTTTACGATAGTCTGCATAAGCCTGCTGTATCTCTTCTTCCGAATTCATAACAAAAGGCCCATATTGAACGACTGGCTCTCCAATAGGTCTTCCCTGAAGTATAAGTATCTGGGCATCATTTGCTCCAGCTCTTAAGGTCAAAGATGCTTCAGCAGACACCTGTGCCGCATGGTTTTCTTTTATTTCCATTCCATCAAGAGTCATGATTCCTCCTTTGTAAAAATAGATTGTTCTGTTCACTCCTTCAGATGCTTTAGGGAGTTGCCATGTACCATTGGCTTCCATCTTCACTACCCATATGGCAACTTCATTCGCTGGATCTGATGCCCATGAATCCGGTGACACTACGGGGGCCTTTTCTCCTCTTATCGAACCAGCTATAACCCGAATTTCTGTCATTCTATCCTGTTCATCTTTTTCGATAACAACCGGTACCTCGTCATTCCAGATCATTGCGAAATGCGGGTCAACATACTTCTTTGACTTAGGTAAGTTCAACCATAATTGAAAGAATTCCAGTGGATTGCCTTTTTCTGTATTGAGCATTGGAAACATTTCAGAGTGCTGCACACCTTTTCCGGCGGTCATCCATTGGACATCTCCATCGCCGAAACGCCCGGCGGCGCCTAAAGAATCAGCATGGTCAATCAGACCATTTTCTGTGATCGTCACTGTTTCAAATCCACGATGGGGATGATATGGGAATCCCGGAATTGAATCTCCATGATACATGCGCCATCCATCTTTAATTGTGAAATCCTGTCCAATATTACGTCCGGCTAATGAAGCATCTGGCTCCATATCTTTATTACCCTTTGGATAATCGTCTGCGTGATGTACACAAAATAAAAATGGATCCCGTGTCTCCCAAGGGAAGCCCAACGGTTTTATAGATTGAATGTTTTTACTACTCATTTGTTAAGGTTTTCGGATATATAATTGAAATGCCCGTTAAAAGTTTAAAATAGTGATCATAAAAATTTTATAAAAACATGAATCGCCATGTGAAGCAATACAAAATGCAATTCATATTTTATATTATTTCCCGGATTTTTTAGACTAAAATGGCTTAGTTCAAGTCCATTTTTTCGGAATAACCGGCACAAGACGTTGTACCTGTCCACCTCAAGAGGAATCCCTTGGAGTGATATTTATATCTGGTGTAGCACATATACTATGAATATTTTGTCTCAATAAAAAAGCACCAGGGCTTACGACATGGTGCTTTTAAAAATACAAATTATTTTAATTAATCAGACAAATAATCGTCCTTCGTTTTCAGAATTATAGGTTGGATTCCGGCACTTTCTAATTTCTTATTCTCTTCAGTTAAACGCGAAACAAAAAGAACAAACCTATCATTCACCCTAGTCATTCTTTTCTCTAATTCTATCGTCTTTTTAATCTGCCCATCTGAAGGCTTACCCGGATATTGACTAATGTTCAAAGCCAGATTTGAAATGTCTTCCCTAATATTCGCCTCCCCTTCATCAACATAAAAATCACCTTCAAGAGAAACAAGTGAATTTTTAAATTCAGACACTTCTTTGATCAAGTTAATTATAGATTCGTCGTTAGAAAGAGTACCCTCAGATTGGTATTTTTCTAATTTCGTGTGAATATCTTCAGCCGTATAATAAATATAACCAAGATCATTTGTCAAATTATAAAGTCTCTGACTAATGTCCTTTTGAATGGCTATTTCTTCAGGGGAATATTCACCTGTTGGATCATTCAATAGCTCTACTTCTGTCCTATATTCTTCTTTCCCCTTTTTGATCAATACATTGTATCTACCTTCATTAAGACTAGGGGTCAGAGCAGCTCCAAACAAAGCCATCCTGTTACGAGTAGGTGCTGCCTTTGGTTGCTTTAGTCTAAGTGGTAATTCTACAATGTTAATCCCCTTGCTCTTACCTGCAGAAAGAGACGTTATATAACCGCCTTCATTATCATAAACCTCAAGCGTCATTTTTCCATTGGTATGACGGCGCTTCATGTAATAGCTAATTGTAGCAACATCTGTCGGATTCTGACCTACAAATTCTCCAGCCCCGGTGAAAGGTTGATTCATGGACGAGAATTTGACAATAGCTTTATCATTTTCAAAAAAATGAAGCGTGCTGGTTACAACATCATTTTCTAATTGTCGGAGCGGGCTGAGATAATCTAAAATATAAACACCCCGGCCATGTGTGCCAACTACAAGATCATCTTCGTGCATTGGAAGTGCCAAATCATGTACAGGTACTTTGGGAAGGTTATTATAGAATCTTTTCCATCCCAATCCTCCGTCAACAGATATGAACAGACCATATTCAGTGCCCACATAAAGTAATTGAGGATTGACAAGATCTTCCTTAATCACATGTGCAAAGCCATCAATTCCCTTACTGATCGAAGTCCAGGTAGCGCCCTGATCTGTAGTCTTATATACATACACAGATTGGTCGCCACTTCGATGACCATCAACTGTTAAATAAGCAACTAATGGATCAAATCTGCTTGCATCAATAGAGCTAACCCATAATCCTTCCGGTAAGCCTGGAATATTTTCGGTTACATTTTTCCAACGGCCTCCCCCGTCTTTCGATACATGTAAAAGACCATCATCTGTACCCACCCAGATGATCTGATCATCCAAAGGCGATTCTTCAATTATGTAAATGGTCGTATTATTTTCTGCTGTGCTATTATCGATACTCAGTCCACCGGACTTTGCTTGTCTTTGTTTATCGGGGTTATTAGTTGTAAGGTCAGGTGATATTCGCGTCCATTTATCTCCCATATTGTCCGACTTAAAAAGGTATTGAGCGCCGACATATATCCTGTCAGGAACATGTTCACTTAAGTGAATTGGTGTGTTCCAATTAAATCGATATTTTTCTTTCTCTCCTTCCGGGATGGGTGCAATATTTTTGGTCTGTCCATTTTTCTTATTGTGCCTGGACAAATTACCACCTTGAGATTCTGAATAAATTAGATTTTCATTTTCCGGATGTCGAAATGAGTAAAACCCATCTCCATAAAATGATAATTTCCAATCACTGTTACGGATAGAACCGTATTGAGTTCTTGATGGTGCATACCACGATCCGTTATCCTGTAATCCACCATAGACATTATATGGGACCGCATTATCAACACTGATTTGATAAAATTGCGAAAGTGGTAAATTTCTAAAATGCTCGAACAGATAAGCTCCATCGAGGGACCTATAAACACCTCCATCGGTGCCCAAAAGAACATGTTTATTATTCTGTGGATTCACCCAAATATCATGAATGTCAGAGTGTACTCCACTTTCGATTGTCCGAAACTTTTCTCCTCCATCATTACTGACTATTGCATTAAGCCCTCCTTTAAATACAATATCAGCATTAGTAGGATCGATATGTAATCTTGAAAAATAAAAAGGTCTTACCGTCATATTGAATTCTGTGTTTACAAGGGACCAATTGGCACCTCCGTCGACAGATTTGTATAATCCTTTTTGTTCCTTCTTTTCACATTCAATTGCGGCATATACAATCTGGCTATTAGATGGTGCTATTTCAACCGCTATTCTACCTAATATCCCTTCAGGTAAATCTTTTTCAATTTTAGTCCAGTTATCCCCTCCGTCAATACTTTTAAAAAGTCCGCTTCCTGCTCCACCGGAATTAAAAAAATCGGGTGATCTTCTATGCGTCCACATAGACGCAAATAAAATGTCAGGATTGTCCTGGCTTATTGTAATATCCGCAGCTCCAGTACTTTCATCTATGTATAAAACTTTTTTCCAAGTGTCACCGAAGTCTTCAGATTTATAAACACCACGGGCATCACTATCTCCCCATAAACGCCCCTGCACAGCGACAAAAATCTTCTTGGAATCCTTAGGATGTACGAGGACTTTTGCAATATGTTCTGATTCCGGAAGGCCTTTGTGTTCCCAAGTTAGTCCACCATTCTTGCTGACATAAATTCCGTCGCCAACAGAAACACTATTACGCACCCAGGATTCTCCGGTACCTGCCCAAATAGTATCCGGATGAAGCTGATCAATTGCAATGTCTCCTATAGACTGAATGTGATCGTCAAAAACAGGCTTAAAAGAGGCACCCGCACTAATTGATTTCCAAATTCCGCCACTCGCAGCTCCTACATAGATTATTTCCGGTGCAGTAGAAACGCCAGCAAGACAACTGACTCTGCCACTCATGGTGGCCGGACCAATCGAGCGAGCCCTTAAATCACCGAAAGATATATCCTCGGTAGAAAGTTGCCCATTTAAAATCTGGGTTATTGTTAAAAGAAAAATAGAAAGAAATATCTTCATTATTCGAAAAGATTAGAATTTTATAATTTGGAAGAAATCATTGATCTAGGTTGATCAGAACAATGACTTCTTAGCGTTTGATTTACAAGATAATTTTAGTATCTGGCGATCTATATCAAGTTCAAAAAATACAAATGCAGCATTGTTTTCGAATGACGATGCTGCATTTGATACTTATAGAGCTATTTTCCGGCGAACGGAAATATATAGA
>JAJCYJ010000024.1 GCA_029262975.1 Saprospiraceae bacterium | reverse complement strand
GATGTAGATGAAGATGCACCTAATAAAGTTTTAGCCAAGCTTCACGAAGGAATAAATGCAATAGAAGGAGGCAGCCTTGATATTAATACCTTTAAAAGTACTGATGATGTAGGTGCCACGCATATTACATCTACAAGTAAGGTAGGCCCAACAATCGCTGATGATATAATGGGTGACTCTATGTATGCTGGAATATTTGCGTTATTAGCTATCTTTCTGTACATATTTATAAGGTTTAACAAATGGCAGTTTAGCCTTGGTGCTGTAACAGCTCTTTTCCATGATTCATTAATCGTTTTAGGTTTGTTTTCTATTTTTTGGGAAAGAATACCTGGTATCACTCTTGAAATTGATCAAGTATTCATTGGAGCCTTGTTGACAGTAATAGGGTATTCTATCAATGATACAGTGGTTGTATTTGACAGAATCAGGGAGTTTTTAGGAATCTATACCAATAAGACAACAGATGAGGTTTTAAATATGGCTATCAATAGTACGTTCAGCCGGACGATTGTTACCTCGCTTACAACTTTGTTTGTGGTACTTGTTCTGCTTTTATTTGGAGGTGGTAATATTAAAGGATTTGCTTTTGCACTACTCGTAGGTATCGTAGTAGGTACATATTCTTCAATATTTGTAGCAACTCCTATAGTACGTGATTTCTCAAACGAATTAAAAGCTGGGAAGAAAGACGAAAAGAAGACACACTTTTCTAAAGCAATTAAAGCTTAGTAAAAGTCATAGAATATAGGAAAGGGTCTCGGAATTAATTTCGAGACCCTTTTTTTGTTAATAGAAGAATTCCGATCACACAATGCAAACATGCAGTGATGGTCAATCGTTACATTCTATATATCTTTATAGTACTATCTTTACAAGTATCGTTATAGAGCATAATCTCAATATGACCTGCTACCACAAATTGTCTAAAGACCAGAAAGTCATTTTCGATTTTCGAATACTGAATTCCTTAATAAAGCCGGGAACACTACTTCTTCTCTTATCCTTAGCGTTGATGTCTTGTAGTACAACTAAAAAAGTGAAAGATGGTGCGACCGCTTTTCAGCAAAAACAATATGCTGTTGCCGTCGGATATCTGAGCAAGGAAGCTGCTGCAAAAGAAGGTACTGAAGAATATGCTGGCATAGCATATATGCTGGGAGAAAGTTACAAAAACCTCAATGAGGCAAAACTTTCGTTGAAATGGTATATCGAAGCTGCAAAAAATGGGTATGGTCCTGAAGCTTTTTGGGAAATGAGTTATGCCCTAAAAAAGGATGAACGTTACGAAGATGCCATTTTGAGTTTTCGGAGACTGGGACAGATGGTAGATCGCGACAGAGAAATTAACCTTGAGATTCAAAAGTGTATTCAAGCCCAAAAATGGAAACAGCTTGATCAGGAAAATCAATATATTGTTGAAGCCCTCGTGCTCAATAGTAGTGAAGCGGATTATGCACCTTCATTATGGAGAGGAAGAAACCTGGTTTTTACTTCGGATCGCATGCAAGAAGGCGGAGAAATATACGCATGGACAGGTAATTCTTATGCCGATCTCTACGTCTCTGATATCGATGATTATAATTCTGTACCTTTTGACCCCGGTGTTAACACCCCTCATAATGAAGGTTCAGCCACTTTTTCAAAGGATGGTACTGAGATGTATTTCACTAGGTGTCATAGTGAGACAGGTGATAGTTATTGCAGACTATATAAGTCTATATACCAACAAGGGAGATGGCAGGATGTATTTGAGGTTTTTAGGATGAAATCTAAAGTGCATTACAGGGATCCGGTATTGATAGAAAATGATAGTGTATTGATATTTACAAGTAATGACCCAACTGGTGTCGGAGGACACGACCTGTATTACACTTTATTATTAGAAGATGGGACTTGGGATGTACCTGAATTAATGCCTATTTACTTGAATAGTACAGGCCAGGAACGATTTCCTACTTGGAATGAAGAAACCAGAACATTATATTATAGTAGTGATTATTTTGCCGGATTGGGGGGGCTGGATATTTTCAAAACTACTTTGAATGATGATGGTAGTTGGACAAAGCCTGAAAACTTATTGGCACCTTATAACAGCAGCGAAGATGACTACGGATTAATATTTGTTGCTAAAGATTATCTCGCATCCGGATTGAAGATGAAGGCCTTTTTTACCTCTACAAGAGGTGTTTATGGCAATGACGACATTTATTCAATCGTTGAAACGTACCCTGAAGATTTCACTCCACCATCAGATACTACCACAGTAATAGTTGCTGAAGAAGAACCCGAACCTGCAAAGACATTTTTTCTTCGTATTCAAGTGATGGAAAAGCTATTTGCCATTCAGGATAACCCGAATAGCTATGTTGTAGGATCCAGAAAAGTGGGAGGAGCTTCTGTTAAGATAGACGCTCAATCATTGTCAGAATTGAAACAAACCGATGGTAATGGAGTTGTTATCATTCCTATAGATAGTTCATTGGATTTTAAAATACTCGCAGGGAAAGAAGGCTACCTGAATAACCAGGAAACACTCTTAATTGCCCCGGAAGAATTAGAAAAAAGACCGGATGGCTATGTTTTTGAGAAATTGATAACGATAGATAGAGTATTTGCAGGAGTGGAAATTGTCATCGATAATATTTATTATGACCTGGATAAGGATGAAATTAGGGAAGATGCCAAACCGGCTCTAAACACCATCATAGATATACTGCATGAAAACCCTCGAGTTGTAATAGAGTTAGCCAGTCATACTGACTGTAGGGGAGAGGATCCATATAATTTGGATTTATCAAAAAGAAGGGCTGCTTCTGCTGTAGATTATATTTTAAATGAAGGAAAAATATCAAACGACAGACTCTCTTCTGTTGGATATGGTGAGACTAAATTTGAAATTAATTGTATCTGCGAGTCTTGTTCAGAAGAAGAGCATCAAATAAATAGAAGAACGACTTTTAAAATTATACGATAGCTTTCAATATTCCTCAATAAGAAAATGGTCGTTCTTTTGAATCACTTTTTATATCGATATAGTCTTCTATTTATAATTATCTCATTTTCGATTATACAATGTTCTGGCCAGGTTCCTTCCAATCTAATAGGGAATAACGCTCCGGGACTCAAATGGTCCCAAATAAATACAGATCAGGTACGCGTCATC
>JAJCYJ010000023.1 GCA_029262975.1 Saprospiraceae bacterium | reverse complement strand
TGCAATCGTCGCGCATATTATCCTTATCCCATCATTTTGAAATCGCTGTTGTATCCGGGTCCTGCTCAATGCATCCATGCCTGCATGATAATATGCAGCTTTGATTCCTACTTCTTCCAATTTTGCTGCCATCATTTCAGTAGACTTCCTACTGAGACAGTATATGATACCAGATTCTTCCCGGTGTCTGATTACAAACTTCTTAATTTGACCCACTCTATCTTGACCAGGTAGACAATTGATCGTAATATTCGATCTTTCAAAACTACTGATGCAAATTTTAGGTTTACGCAGCCCCAATTTAATTAGCATTTCTTCTCTTGTGGCCTGATCTGCTGTAGCTGTAAGAGCAATGACAGGAACATTCGGAAATATATCTAACAAAGTATGTAACCGGGTGTATTCAGGTCTGAAGTCATTTCCCCATACCGATACACAGTGTGCTTCATCTATGGCCAAAAGACTTATTGGGATGTTCTTTAAATATGACATAAAATTTTCCTGCAGCGCTGTTTCAGGAGCCATATACAGCAACTTGAGACTTCCGTTTTCCAATTTTTCTTCTATCTCTTTCCTTTCTTCATAAGATTTGTTGCTGTGAATGGACCCTGCCTGTACTCCGAGCTGATTTAAGGCAGCGACCTGATCTTCCATAAGTGCTATGAGGGGAGAGATCACAATAGTTAAAGAAGGAAATAATAAAGCCGGTAATTGATAACAAATAGACTTACCTCCACCAGTCGGCATGATGACCAAATTATCTTCTCCCGAAAGTAAAGAATCAATAATTTCTTCCTGTCCTTCTCTGAATGAATGATATCCGAATACTTCCAGAAGTCTTTCTCTTGTTGTTTGGCTCATTGGGAGTCAAAGTAAAGAATATTGATCCATGCAATGAAGTGAATCCTGTTCTTTTCTCTATTTTTTGAAGAGCAATTGATGCTTTAGATAAAAATGATTTTTAATTGATAAAGATGTGTCTGCATTTCTGCCTAAAACAATTGGGACTAAGGTGAATTTTGACATTATCGGTGAATCGCCAAACTATATCCATAATGCATTGGCAAGAGGCTTCTATTCCGCGAATTTGATAAGATCTCGGTGTAGATTCATTACTTTTATTCGTAATGCTTCCGGACTCCAACGTTCAATAGTATATTTAAGAAAGAATGAACACTATGAATAAATCTACCCACTTTTTCCTCATTTTATTACTTATATTTTCTTGCAAGCCTCAAAATGAATCAACCTTAATTGATCCTTTTTATCAAGAAGTTGTAAATAAGTTAGAGGATGCTATAGCATATGAAATATCTTCTAAAGATCTGAATGCACTTTCTATGGTACTCGTTGTTGGGGAAGAAATTATATGGAATAAAAGCTTTGGATTTAAAGATGAAGCAAAGACAATTAAAGCAGATGAAAATATAGTCTATCGGGTTGGTTCTGTTTCTAAACTTTTCACCGATATAGCTATTATGCAAAAAGTGGAAAAAGGTGAACTGGATTTAGATGCTCCCATCCCTACATATTTACCGGAATTCTCGCTCAATAGTTCATCTAAAACTCCAATTACCTTGAGGATGCTCACATCACATAGATCCGGCATGCTCCGCGAACCAAAAATTGGAAATTATTTTGATGCGCAAAATGATAATTTAAAGGAAACTGTAAATAGTATTATAAATTCTCGTCAAATATATGAACCAGGTACCCAGGTCAAATATTCGAATGCAGGAATTGGTGTAGTTGGCTATGTATTAGAGAAAATGTATAACCAGCCATATGTATCCTATATGTCGGAAAACGTCCTGGATAAAATTGGAATGACAAAGAGCGCATTTAATCTCAATGATAATATATCGTCCAACCTGGCAGAAGCTACCATGTGGAGTTATGATGGAAGAATATTTAAGGCGCCCACATTTCAATTAGGGATGTCTCCGGCGGGTAGTTTGTATGCCCCCATGAATGACCTTGGTCTGTTTTTGATTTCATTATTTAAAGGTGGGGTGGGCGTAGAAGGAAGGTATATCTCAGAAAAGACTTTATATGAAATGTGGTCGCCACAATTTGGCGGAACAAAAACAGATGGTTATGGAATAGGATTTCGTTTGGGAGATTTTAATGGACATCAGAAAGTTGGGCATGGTGGTGCCATCTATGGATTTTCAACTCAATTGTCAGCAGTGCCTGAATTAAAATTAGGGGTTGCTTGTGCATCTTCTGTGGATATTACAAATAGTATTACGGGAAGACTGTCTCAGTATGCTCTTGATTTACTCTTTGCCGCTAATAATGATCAGGAATTACCGAATTACAATAAGACAGAGCCCGTCTCCATTGAGCAACAAAACTTACTTGCAGGATATTATCAGAGTGACAAAGGTGCTTTTGAGATAATTAGAAAAAAAGATAAACTTATTCTTAATGGGGACAAATCCGAATTAGAATTGCGACAGAGTGAAAGTGGAATAATTTCAGATGGCAGATCTAATTACGGAAGTCTTAATTTAATAGTAAATGAGGGATCCGTAGTTATAAATGGTACCGAATATATCAAATCATCGCCACCGACTAAAAGTGATTATCCTGCAGACTGGAATAACTTGATAGGGGAATACGGAGACGATCATATTATCCTCTATATTTACGAGAAGGAGGGTGATTTATTTGCTTTAATAGAATGGTTCGAAAAAGACAAGCTCAACCAGCTATCTAAAAATGAGTTTGCATTTCCGGAATCCGGAGGCATGTATCATGGTGAAAAATTTATTTTTGAACGAAATGCACAAGACTTTGCAACCAGTGTTTCAATTGAAAATGGACCTGTATTTAAAAGAAGAGATGTAGGGGCTTCTACAAACGAAACTTTTAAAATAAAACCGGTCATGAGTAGAGATGAGCTGATTGCAAATGCAACCTCCTCCAAGCCACCACAGGAATCGGGCGATTTTAAAGAGTCCGATTTAGTTGAATTAAAATCCCTTGATAGTTCTATAAAATATGATATACGATATGCTTCTAAAAATAATTTTATGGGGATGGCCTTCTATACACAGTCCAAAGCCTTTCTACAAAGACCAGCTGCTGAAGCACTGGTGCGCGTCCATCAAAACTTGAAAAAGCAAGGCTATGGGTTATTAATTCATGATGCCTATAGACCCTGGACAGTAACTAAGATGTTCTGGGATGCTACACCCGAGGATAAAAAGATCTTTGTAGCTGATCCTGAAAATGGTTCGAGACATAATAGGGGTGCAGCAGTAGATTTGACATTGTACGCACTAGAGACAGGAAAAGTAATAGAAATGGTCGCTGGTTATGATGAAATGACCGACAGATCATTTCCCTTTTACTATGGTGGAAATACAGAACAAAGATATCACCGTGCATTACTTCGAACTTCTATGGAAGTAGAGGGGTTTACGGTATATGACTTTGAATGGTGGCATTTCGATTATAAAGATTGGAAATCGTATCGTATTGGAAATCAGCAATTTGAAGAATTTTAGAGCCAGTATGGAAAAAGAGATGTCAGATGTTAATTGGTCATATTCTCATGGATTATTTTTCCAATTAAATCAAAATTGAATCGAATGGTTTATTGTTTTCTGAAATGTTAAAATGTTTTATGAAGTGAGATGATAATTTTAGGAGAACAATAACAATCTAAAGTAGTATGTAGACGTATTCTTAGAAGAAAGTCAGATCAAACGTGATCTGCAATAGTATTTAATCAGTCAAAAAAAATTAATATGAAAAGGCAAATATTTACCTTTCTGGTGCTTATTAGCACCACTGTTTTTTTACAAGCTCAAGCGCCAAATTATGTCGATTGGGAATGGGATATTTTGAAATTTGGATTTGTTGAACCTACGAGTGGAGGGGTGACAAGTGGCGGATTTGAATCAGCAACCGAATTGCGTTATAATGTTTCTAATGATTTTTCCTTGGGTATTGCTTTCCAGGGAGCATTCTTCGGCACTGACTTTGATGATGACAACGCAGATCTTGGTGTTTCCGGGGCTTTTCTTGTCAATGGTGACTACTATTTAAAAACCAATTCCAATACGCGCGCTTTCGTAGGTATGGGATTTGGTCGATATGGAGATGGTACCCTTGAGATCAGAAATGGCAATGCCAATGACGTGATCAATGGAACTTCTTCATTAGGCGTAGCCCCACGAGTTGGCTTTGAGTTGGGCCACGGCCGATTAATGGCGCAGTATAATTATGCTTTTAAAAAGGAAACAACAAATTATTTAAGTATAAGTCTTGCCCTTACGCTATGGGGTGGATATAGACCTTAGTCCAATCAATATTTGTCAGGATGTCCCATGGAATATGTAGTAGCGGATTCATGGGACATTTTGTTTTTTAGTAGTTTAGAATCGGAGTGGCACAATGATCGATATTACGACTGCAAAGGAAGAGGATCGCCAATACAGATATCTTAAGTCTAATATATTTCTAGTATTGATATCTCCCGATTATTTACCACGGCATTTTCACCGATTCCCAAGCCCCACAACTTAACTGCCATTGGACTCTTTGTAGAAATGGCAAAAATTTGTTTTCCTTCTCCCAGCGTTACCTTGCCTATGGCAGATACAATGTAAAAGGTACCATTGTTTGTGACCACAATTGATCCTAATTTAACTTTTTGATAGACTTCGTCCAGTTCCACCAAAGACAATTCTTTTTTCTGAATGATAAGAATCTGCAGTTGACGATCTATTTTCTCAGCTTCCTGCTTTAACATCTCACGGGAAGTTTCAAATTTGTCCCCGGCGCTGCTCTTTGTTTCGCCGTGATTGGAGTCATTAATATTCGCAAGGATAGACTGACATTGACGGATACGTTGTTCTGTGAGTGCAAGGCAGGCATTATGTATCAGCTTTTTATTCACAGGAAAAGAAATTTATGTAAGATTAGGCTGTGTTATCATATGAAAACGTCCTCAAGATCTTTTATAAATTGCAAGGCTTCTTTTTCCACTTGTTTTGTCAGAGTTCCTAACTTATTAAAATCCGGATATTCAACCAGGATGTGATCTACTATTGCAAATCCATCTTTCGTATTAGATGGAATGTTATATTTATTCCAATCACTTCCTTCGAATAGTTTCCAGAATTCATTTTGAATTTGTTTGTTATTCCCAGCAAGTAATATTTCAAACCTATTTTCTATGTGATTATATGCAAGTACAATTTTTAACTTTTTACTGCTTAGAGAGTCAGGTGTAAAAGTAAAGTAGGTCATATCCATTTGACCATAATTAATGTGACCTGAAATATTATAATCAGGATATTCTTTTTTCAAATAGTTTCTTAATATATGCATGTAATTCATCAAGCCTCTATAAGCCATTACAATATCACCTTTCGATAGTTGTTTTTGATATTCTTTGATATAGTCGTTGAGTGTTTCCTCCATAATGATGATTATATGAGACGATATTCCTTGTTCTTCATTAAAGCGCAAGATACAATAGTGCGAACAAGAACTATAAAATGTTCGAATTTACAATAGGAAAATTAGTGATTAATTGCGAAAAAAGAGAAAGTCCTAGTCAATAAGATTTCCACTAAGTCTCAACAATTCCAACTCTGAAATCTTGATATTGTATTGAGCATTAACCAGACGATTAATAGCTGTATCATAA
>JAJCYJ010000022.1 GCA_029262975.1 Saprospiraceae bacterium | reverse complement strand
GGTGGGGGGAAAGGCAGATCCCTGAAATACAGGTTGAAAAATGTAATTTATTGCAATTGATCTACAATATTATATACCCCCTTGTGGGTATGCCCTAGGTAATTCTACCTGATTTGAAGGCACATATACTGCCAAATGTTTCATCTTACCAAATTGTATTCTAAATTTAGAATGTAACTTAAGACAGTTTACTGCATCAACCAACTTTCTTTACTGCTTCTTTATAATAATGTACCTTATTATAAAAGTAGTTCAGAGTATAAAGATGAAGATGCTCATCTCTTCCCCGTGATGGGTGGCTTTCCAATGGATTTAAGTGGGTGAAGGCTTTGTGCCTTCCCCTTTATTGGCTCATCAATCATTGCACGCCTAAAAAAAGGGTGGCTTCTCAGCCACCCTTTTTATAACAATCTCTTTCAAGGCATGGATACCACTTTGTGGCAGAAAAATGCACTACGAAAATCTGAACATTGGAATCGTCAAAACTCTCTCTAACCTCGTCTGAGACTGCATCTACTAATATTCTTTCATATTCATCAATTATATTGTTCGAGCAAATGATTAATCATATCTGTTGACGTAACGATACCTGAAAGTTTCTTTTCTTTCAAAACAGGTAACGCATGAAATTTTCCCCTTGCTAATATCTCTGCTGCCACCTTTATATGCTCACTTTCCTCAACAGTCTCTACTTCAGAGGTCATTACCTGGTCAATAGATAGCATGTCATAGATGCTCGTTTCAAGACCTCCCTCATCTACCTTATTCACAAAACTGATGCGCTCAATGTCGTTTTTCGATAATAGTCCAATCACTTCCGTTCCTGAGACAACAGGAATATGATGAATGTTCCGTTCATGAAAGATGCGCACTACATCCCTGAGATTCTGCGACAAGTTCACACTTATAGGGTCTTTTGTCATAATCTTGGATACGGGTGTTCTTTTGTTCATATACTCATTATTTATGCACTAAGTTCAGTTACTATAACCATCAAAATCTTGACATATATCATTCCGCGTTATGAGAACAATCATAGGGCATTAAAACCTCCCACAGATTGATACTTCTCATGAGAAGTAATGAGGAAGATCAATGAATAGGTTCGGACCCACCATTAATTTTATCCTGAAAAAAAATGCATATGCCGGATACTACAGTTGGAAAAATCATGACGACAGATCTCATTACTATTAATGTTAATGCCATTGTATCCGAAGCAGCCCAAATCTTTGACCGTAGCTCATTCCATCACATTCCAGTAGTAGAAAATGATGGTTCACTTGCAGGCATTTTAAGTCTGACAGATATCGATCGAATGAAAACAGGGGCTTCCCTTTTCAAAAATCCATCAAAAGAGGAGTATGATACTGTTTTCTTTAGATCTACTTGGGTCAGGGATGTCATGACTAAGGTCGTTGTAGAATTATCACCCGAAGATTCAATACGTAAGGCATACCACATATTCAAAGAAAATAAATTCCGGGCGCTGCCAATAGTACATAATTCCAGGTTGGCAGGAATTGTCACTCCACTTGATATCCTGAATTATTTTTTTGAAAAAATTAAACACTAAATGGGAGATTTTCGAGTAAGAAAAATTACAGATGCCCGTGATCGAAGTAAAATGTATAAATACGCCCTAAGGGATATAGAAGCATTCGAACAAATGCTTCTTTCCGGTCTCATTGATATAGGGCCCGCCAAGATAGGAGCTGAACAGGAACTTTGTCTCGTAGATCAAAAATATGATCCTTCCACCAGGGCTCTTGATCTATTGAAGCAAATTAATGATCCTCATTTTACCAACGAACTGGCGCTCTATAATTTGGAAATTAATCTTGATCCTTTTGCTCTCAAAAACAATTGCTTCCGAGAAGTGGAATCGTCACTATTAGATCTGTTAGATAAAGGACGACGCGAAGCCGATAAAATGGGCGCTCATATATTAATGGCTGGTATTCTACCTACATTAAAATACAGGCATTTACAATTCGAACATATGACGCCCGAGCCTCGATATAAAACATTGAGCCAGGCACTCTCAGATCTAAGGGGTACCCAATTTGAAATATATCTTCAAGGTGTAGATGAGGTAATTATGTCATTGGATTCAGTACTCTTCGAAGCTTGTAATACCAGTTTTCAATTGCATTTACAGATCAATCCTGATGAATTCGTACAAAAGCATAATTGGGCACAGATGATAGCTGGGCCAGTACTCTCTGCATGTGTTAATTCTCCTATCCTTTTTGGAAATGAACTATGGGCAGAGACTCGAATTGCACTCTTTAAGCAAAGTCTGGATACACGAAGTGCGCAAAAATATTTAAGGAAAAAATTACCTCGGGTTTATTTTGGTAATGACTGGTTACATAATTCTCCAGCAGAGCTATGGAAGAATGATATTATGAGATTTCCTTTAATTATTACTTCTGATCAATTAGAAGACGCACCTGATATGTTGAAAAATGGTAACATCCCTGATCTTCGTGCTATCAGGTTACATAATGGCACTACCTACACCTGGAATCGGCTGTGCTACGGGCATTCTAAAGATAAACCACATCTCCGTATAGAATGCCGGTATCTGCCTTCCGGACCCAGCGCAATTGATGAGATAGCAAATTTTGCTTTTTGGACAGGACTCATGAATGCTACTCCTGTTGAGGGGCCAGAATTTTGGAAAAAGGTTGATTTTAGAAATGCAAAAAACAACTTTATAAAAGCCGCTCGAACAGGGCTGAATTCTGTGTTCGAGTGGTATGGTAAAAATATTCCTGCAAAATGGCTCATACTTGACACTTTACTGCCCCTGGCAAAAGAAGGATTAGCCCGTGCAAAAGTCTCCCCTGAAGATATTGACAAGTATCTATCTATAATCGAAAAAAGAGTATTAGTGGAACAAACCGGTGCTGACTGGATCGTTAAAAACTTTCGATTACTGTCTGATGTACATGGCAGACCTACTGCCGAAAGAAGGATTGCAAAAAGCATGACTCTATACCAAAATGAAAACTTAGCCGTACATACCTGGGATAAAATCGGTTCTAAAATACATCCAATTCCCTATCAAAAAACAACGGTAGAAGAGCTCATGAGTACAGATATCTTCTCAGTTAACGAAGATGACAGCTTAGCTTTAGCGATGAGTATATTCCAATGGAATAACATACATCATCTCCCAGTCGAGGATATAGAAGGAAATCTTGTAGGGATGATTACAGATGGTATGCTCACCAGATTATCTAAAAATGACCAAAATAATGACCTGCTTGCGAGGGATGTAATGATGGAAGACTTTATAACGATCCAGGCCGATGATGCGCTGAAAGATGCAGAGGCAATGCTCCGTACAAATCAGATCAGTGGGTTACCGGTAGTATACAAATTTAAATTAGTTGGCATAATCACACTGAGAGATTTTACATAATTCTAATTGAAATCATGAATGGTCATATGCAAGTTTCATCTTACTATGCCAATTTACTTCCTATACGTTCGAGTAATTTTTTGGTTGCCATTATTCCTTCAGGTTCCGAAAGAACCGGTCCCTCATATTCGACGTCAATATAACCCGTATAACCAGCGTCTTTTACAATTTTTAGCATTTTCAAATAATCAATTGTCGTTTCATTCCCATCACTGTCAAAGTTGTGCGTTTTAGCACTGACTCCCTTGGCATAGGGCATCAACTCTTTTACTCCCTGGTAAGGGTCATACTCTTTGATACATTGATAATCTGCCCCTCTTTCAATACAGAAATTACCAAAGTCCGGTAGCGTACCACAATAAGAATTATTTACTTCTTTCATCACTGATGCCAGCCATTGACCATTAGAAGAATGGCCACCATGATTTTCTACAATTATACTTATATCATTCTGGGCTCCATATTCGGTGAGTGATCCAAGCCCGTCCACTGCTGCAGATTTTACTTCATGAGCAGTACCCTCTCCAGCTGCATTTACTCTTATGGCATGACAACCCAAATAATTGGCCGCGTCAACCCAGGGTTGATGATTGATTACTGCCTCTTTTCTTTTTTCATTGTTTAAATTGCCAAGGTCTCCGAGCGCATCACACATGATGAGAACAGCTTTTACTCCTTCACTATCACATCGATCCTTTAATTCCTTCAAATATTTCATGTTTCTCGCCTTTGTAAAATAAAAAGTGTTTACAAATTCTACAGCATCAATTCCAAATTTCCTTTTTGCAATTGTCGGAAAATCCATAGGATCCAACTCTCCTTGCAATAGTGAATCAGGGTCAGTTTGTAATGCCTTGACGAATGGACCAAAGCCATTTTTTAGTATATCCCCAAAGAAGGATTTGTGTAAAGACCATTGGGCAAGAGAAATTTTAAAAAAAGGTTTTTTATCAAAATTCAGAGCAGCACTATTTGACGATGTTGTAGTCTTATATTTGCCCGGGCTCCCTAACACAGAATTGGAAATTCCAAAAATTCCGGTCATGGCAAGTCCTGTCCCAATGCGCTTTATCGTTTTTCGTCTGTTCATATTTATTTACTTTAATTTTTATAGAATGGTTTAAGGGGTTTAGTAGGTATAGTAGGTATAGTAGGTTGAATTTGATTCTTGAATCCCGATGCTCGGGGATCTCCGCTCCGCTTCGACTTGATTCTTGAACTTGCGTTAACATAGCCTCATATTTTAGCAAGATAGTCAAAGCTTCTTTTCAATGCAATTTCAGGGGCAGCTACCATATCTTGTTCCACAAAGAAGTGCCGAACGCCAGAAGATTTAGCTTTTGTAATTATAGACGGAATATCTAAAACACCATCACCGGCAGTTGTCATATATGGAAATAATTCTATCCATTGGGCAGGATCTCCACCATCACCGGCAAAACGTACCTTTTTCTTCATATCTTTTAAATGCATCAGATGGTACCTGCCAGGAAAAGCGTCTAAATAGGCCACCGGATCAGCGCCCCCAGCTGTCGTCCAATAAATATCCATTTCTAGATGTACCTTATCAGAATCTGTATTTTCTATTATCAAATTCAATGGTATAACACCATCAATCTCCTGAAGGCCATAGCCGTGATTGTGGTAGCCAAATTTTATGCCTTCTTTGTTAGCAGCGGCACCAATGTTATTAAACTCTTCTGCGATCCTTCTGTAATCATCGAGGGTCCCTCTTTCTTCTGGTGGAATAGCGGGCAAGGTAACATATGTGCACCCGAGAGTCCGGGCTGCCTCGCCCAATTCAGGCATCTTTGTTCTGAGGGAGGCCAAGTCCGTATGCATCGACGGTACCTGGAAGTCAAATTCTTGAAGAATATCTAATACTTCGTCTTGTGTGTGACCAAAGTAACCACTTCCACTAAAACCTAACATGGGCGTAATAGCACTCCAACTTTCTTTAGCCTCCTCTGCGCTGAATAAGTAAGGGCCAAATAATTCCAATTCTGTATAACCCATTTTGGCTAACAATTCCAAAGCTCCACGAAAATCATCCTCCAATAGCTTTGGTAATGAAAACAATTGTATGCCTAAATTATCTTTTTGTTTCATATAATCTAGTTTAAAACTTAGAGGTAACAACACACTGGTCGCCATTACACTTAAATGCCCTAAATATTCACGTCTTTTCATACGATGCTTATAAGATATACTTTTCGAATGTCCGAAAATAGAGAAATCCTTCTAAGAATCTGGAATTATTAAGGGATTGAATAGGCAAAATTGATATGCATTTATCTTTTGACCAGGTTACCGGCAATATAGATAAACACAAGCTTTGAATGTTCATATCCCAAAAACTTTCATTCATTCTAATTTAGAATGTTGTAAATTGATGCGTTATCACAAAGTATTCGTATCTACGTTTGAGATGGACCTTGAAGTCTGTATAACCACACATCCAATCTTGATACATTTTAAATGTGTTAAACATTGGACAAGTTTATTTCATTATAAAAAACAAAAAAATGAATCCATTATTCATAGGAGCAATCGTATTATTTCTATTCATATTTAGCGGAATACGAATTATATTCGAATACAAAAGGGCACTTAAATTTCGCTTTGGAAAATACAACAAGACCCTTGGACCTGGATTGAAATGGATAATTCCACTCGTGGATACCATTCAAATTGTTGACATAAGGGTTATTACCATCAATATATTGTCACAAGAAGTGATGACGGAAGATAATGTCCCATGCAGTATTGACGGTGTCGTCTTTTTCAAAGTCAGTGATCCGGAAAAAGCAGTGCTTGAAGTGGAAGAATTCTCCTTCGCCATTACACAATTAGCCCAAGCTGCATTACGGGATGTCTGTGGGAAAGTAGAACTTGATACCATCTTGTCAAAACGCGAAGAGATGGGAAAAAATATCAAACAAATTGTTGAAGTTGAAACCAAAGACTGGGGAATAGAAATCATCGATGTAAAAATCAAAGACATACAGTTGCCAGAAAACATGAGACGTATGATGGCCAACCAGGCCGAAGCAGAGCGGTCAAGAAGAGCCCGAATCATTCTCGCTTTAGCCGAAGAACAAGCAGCTGGGAAATTACTCGAAGCTGGAAAATTAATAGATCAATCTCCCTCAGCTATTAAACTTCGTCTCTATCAAACTTTAGCCAATATCGCAGCAGAAAAGAATTCGACGATCATATTTCCATTTCCCGAAGAAGCTTTGCCGAGAAATAAGAATTGAGGGTTTAATAGGTTTGATGAGTTTAGTAAGTTTATTGGGTTGAAGAAAGGAGTTCGGTATTAATGTGCTTATGTTCCTAAGTGCCTTGAATTGTGCAAAATCGAAAATGTCCTCCTTTTAAAAGAGCCTGTCCCGCGCCTTTCGCGGGAAGGTGGCCGCAGGTCGGAGGATTTGCTAAAACTATGCATCCTACAAGGGCTTCTGCCTCCACTCAATTATTATCAATTATCAATTATCAATTGTCAATTAAGTCATTGTCCTCGGACTAATGCCTAACGCCTCCTCTCCTTTCGAGTCCAGTTGAATAGCGGGATCATTCGTTCATTATATATTTGCTTAAAATAATACAGATTATGTATAGGTACTTACTTATCCTCTTCATATTTTTATGGCTACCACCTATTTCAGCACAAATAGAACTACTAAAAGAATCTTGTCTTACAAAAAATACATTTAATGACAGATATGCCTCATATGCACCTGATGGAAATAAAATTGTATTTGAGTCTGACCGTGACGGAAAATGGAATATTTATATAATGGATTTGAATTCTAAAATTCAGGATAAAATAACAACAGAGAGCAGCAATGACAGGAGACCTACCTGGCACCCGGGAGGTGCAAAAATATTGTTTGAGTCGGATCGAAATGGGCTAAATGAATTGTATACGATAGATCTCAAAAATAAAAAAATAAAACAAGTATCTCATAATGAGATAGCCGGAAACTTATTGTTTGCAAGCTATGCACCCAATGGAAAAAATATAGCTGCCACTTTAAAAGAGACAGAAGACAAAAGCAATATTGTCTTATTAGATAAAAAAGGTAAATTTTTAAGGAAATTGACAAATAATAATAAAAGAAACAATTATCCAATGTGGTCAAAGGATAGCAAATACATAGTCTATTTTTCCAGAAAGGACACAGACAATCAAGTTGATGAAATCTACAAGATAAATATCCATCAAGGAGACGGATCAAGACTTACCAATTGGAGCAACCATAACTTCTGCCCTTCGTGGTCTTATAATAATTCTAAGATCGTGTATGTTACTTCTATGGACGACACGAGGCCTGAAATATATATAATGGACGCCGATGGCAGCAAT
>JAJCYJ010000021.1 GCA_029262975.1 Saprospiraceae bacterium | reverse complement strand
TCGATTAATTATCAATCATTACTTCAGAGCAGAGAGGTATATGCCATTTTATACTACAGACTTAAGCGCATTGAAGGAATTATTGGAGACTTAAACGATGGTATCGACAACTTAGATAAGATGCTTTCAGAAATAAATTAAAGCGGAAGAAATATTTAAACCTTAGAATATCAAAAACGAAGCACAACAAGCGAAGACTATGCCAAACTTCCTTCGGTCGTCCTTCAGGTATCGCAAAACCGTTGGCAGTAATTCAATTAAAATCAAATGAAATACATTTTCATCTTTTTATGTGTCATTTCTAATACCATTGGTTTTGGTCAAGTAAAGGAATATTCTAAGGAACTGTTAAAGGACTCTATTACGTATTATACTTCTGTTGCAAATATTCCAGGATTGAGTTTTGGACAATTAGTAGATTTTAAAGTTTCAAATGTTATTTCGGTAGGCTTAAAAAGCCATGACTCGAAAAAAACGATCAATACGAATACAGTTTTTGAAGCAGCTTCATTAACAAAACCAATAGTGGCTTATTGTGCCTTAAAATTGGTAGAAGAAGGATTACTCCAACTTGACAAACCTTTATCAGAGTACTATCAATATTCCGATATACTGCACGATGATGATGCTAAACTCATTACGGCAAGAATGGTTTTATCTCACACCTCAGGTTTACCAAATTGGAGATCAATTAGAGATAGTGACACCCTAAATCTAAGGGTTACGCCTAATTCTAAATTTAAATACTCTGGGGAAGGATTTGTATACCTTCAAAAAGTAATGAATTCAATCAAACAAAGTGACTTTAACAAAATTGTAAAGGAATTTGTATTTGATCCTCTGTCTATGACAAACAGTACGATGGTATTTCATAGAATTGAAAATTTTGCAGTTGGTCACGATGCAGAAAAAAATGAAACTAAAAAATATAAACCAAAAACGGTGAATGCTGCTTCTAGCCTACATACAACTAGCTCAGATTATGCAAAATTCTTAGCCGAACTAGTCAACCCTAAATTCATTGACAAGGATCTAATCTTAGAAATGTTTACCGAACAAAAGAACACCAGATTTGGAGCAGGTTCTATTGCCTGGGGACTTGGAATCGGACTAAACTTTACAAAAGATGGTAGGTATATCTGGCATTGGGGCGATAATAAATATTTTAAGTCTTTCTTTATCGTTTCATCTAAGACCGGGGATGGATTTACTTATTTTACAAATAGTGAAAATGGATTAGCTATTTTAGACCGAATGATTCGTCTAACCCTAAATGATTCAGAAATAATGAAAGGATGGGACAAATACGAACAACTATAAAACTACTGCCAATCGAATAGACGGCCCCACCAGAACTAACTGATGGGGTGCGCCTAAGCCAAAGGCTTACAGGTCTCACATTTATCCGCCGGAATGAAATGTAGAAGGACCACCATAATCAGCTCGCCCATCCATTTCATGGTTCCTTCTCTTCGATGTCTCCCAGACATCGACCTTCCAGGATAGATCACTCACGTATACTGCGGTTCATTGAATCGAAGGTTGAAATGTGGAGTAGTAGTCAAGTATAGATTCATACCCACACCGTTTAAGACTGGATATTATAATTGTCGTTTTCAACATGGTGCTTTTCCTAGCCGTCCACCTTGCGGTGCCTTCCCACATATGTCCACGGACATTCAGCGCGCCTTTAGAGCGAATTGTTCAGTTATCCATCCTCCCATATTAATCTACTCGTACCCGTTCCGGTTCTCTTGCTTCGATGCCACCGAACATTAATCGAGTGGCAATTAGCAATTCAAGCAGTGGCATAACCTTGCTCCGCTATTGGAGATCTGTAATCTCCTACTTTTTCAAATCCATAACGCTATTAAGAGAAGTGTGTTTTTGGTCATGATATCTAGAATGCTGTGAAGTGCCAGGCCTTGTAAGGCTGAAGATGTAAGAACCCGAAGATGGTATTTGCACAGGCTGACGTTGTGCTTCATTATTTAGAGCTCCCCTATTTTATTTAAAATCACACATTTAGAAACTACCTCTAATGATCAATAAATTTAGAAAAATTAGACAACAATTGCTGGATGAAAATAAACCTGCCTTTTCCGAAGGCAGGTTCAGCAAATACCTCCAATATGCCATTGGAGAAATTGTTTTGGTTGTTTTCGGATTTTTAATTGCGTTGCAACTTAACAATCTCAATAAAGAAAGAAGAATTCATAACAAATAAGAAATTTATTTAGTCTTGATTAAACGGGAAATAAACAATAATCTTTAAACCTTAGAAAAAGATCATAATACACTTTTAAAAGTAATTGAATGTGATCATACAATGCTTGATTTGATACGTAATTGTAAGAAATAGGATAGTATAAGTGAGATAGACTTATCTAAACTAATATATAACATTTATTCAAACACATTTATCGCCAATTTTGAAAATGGACCACTTACCGAATTAATTTCATCTGCGCGCTTAAAGGGCATAAAAAACGATAGTACTCGGGGCCTGTTGTCATCACGGGAAGGAAAAATTCACGGATTGCGAGAGCGAGATAAAGTTGTAATCTAAAAATGGACAATTGGAAATAACTTTTTTGAAATCAATGGCCAAAATGTCTACAATATCTAACCAAACATACGATTCAGGTTATTTTAATTTTATTAACTTTTCAATTTCGGAAAGTAATAAGCCATTAATAAAATCAGCAATAATTGAAAACATTTTATTCGATCATCAATTGCCCTTGACAAAAAATAGGTATTTCAATTTTGAAAAAGATTTAACTGGCTTGATAATTTTAATTGAGGAAGAATTGGAAACTAAATAAAGTAAATAACGAAAGTACACCAACGCATCAAACAACATCACCAAAATGAGATGGTGTTGAAAAACCGGACCACCTCAGACCACGCCCAATGTTAACAAAACTATGGCTCTATTTTACGTGGAAACCCTTAATTTTGTTAACTTGCCAAACAAACCCAGGAAGGTCTTTTTATAAAACATATTATTACTGCATTTACTTTAAGTGGCTTATACCGATGATTTTGACAAGGAAGCAAGGAGCCCTGTTCCTGACATAGGGGCAAATGAGTTTTTCTCGATTCCAGATTTTAGCCTTGGACCAGATCAATTGATCTGTCCCGGTGACACATTAGCTTTTCACGTTGGTACAGTTGGCTACTCTGCTGTATGGTCTAACGGAGAAACAACGCAATCTGTAAGATTAGCTTTACCGGGTTCGTATTGGGTCGAAGTATACGGACCTTGCGGCATGGTAAGGGACACTTTTTCGTTAATCCCTTCGACACTAATGACCTTTTCTAAAGACCAGGACGGAGATGGTCTGGGAGATCCGAATAACAGCATGACTGTATGTCAGCAGCCAACGGGCTATTTGACCAATATGAATGACTGTGATGATAGTGATGACAGCATCGGAGCAGCCCCATTATGGTATAAAGACATCGATAATGATGAGTACAGCAATGGAACGAGTCAATCCCAGTGTGTGCGGCCAAATAACCACAAGCTTGCGAGCGAATTATTAAGTATGACCATTGACTGTAATGATATGAATGCGAATATTCATCCAGGGGCAAATGAATTATGCAACGGTCTTGATGATAATTGTGATGGAAATATTGATGAAGGAATAATAGTAGTTACCTGGTATCCGGATGCAGATGGTGATGGATTTGGTGATGGATCTATGTCTATGGATAGTTGTGGGCAACCAGTGGGTTACGTGAACAATAATGACGATTGTGATGACACAGATAACCAGGTTACATTATCGAAGACCTGGTACAAGGACTTTGACAATGATGGCTTCACCGATAGCATGACTGTTAATCAGTGTATGAGGCCTCCTTTTTACAAGTTAGGAACTGAACTAGTGGGAGTTGCCAAAGATTGTAATGACCTGGATCCTGATATATATCCCGGAGCCATCGAGACTTGTAATGGAAAGGATGATAATTGTGATGGCAATATTGATGAAGGTGTGGGACCATTGGTCCTTCTAAATCCTGATTATATTTATGGGGACAGGATCGTATGTCCTTCTATCGGCCTATATGAATATTATATTAATCCTGTGATAAGTGCGACGAATTATGAATGGACCTATTCAGGAAGTATTATATCGATAACCGTCATGGATAACCTGGTATCGCTTGAATTTGACAACTCATCTTCTGCTGGATTTTTATCAGTTACGGCATCAGGCATTTGCGCAAGCACAACTCCAATTTCACTGTACGTGACATTAGGCGTCGCTAGTCAGTGCAACTATTCAAAATGTGCATTTTCAAAGATCGTTATCAACAATGGGCTTTTACAATCAACAGGTGTTCTATATTTTAAAGCCCAAAATTTCATTTATTCACCGGCACAGTTGAACCAGGGCCTGCAATACAAGTTTCAGGCAGGATCATCAATTGAATTACAACCTGGTTTTGAAGTATCGAATCTCACGGTTTTGGATTTAAATATTGGTTCTTGTAAAGACTATTTAAGTAATGCAATTAATAATAATTAGAATTACTATGGCTTATTACATGACAAAAATTGCAGATTGTTTGCTACATAAAATTTTAAAAAAAAAATCGCCTACTGGTGCTTACAACATTTTGAAGCAGCTACAAGGCCAACACATGCATACCTCCTTTATAGGCTTTTTAGACCTTTTTGATATTGCCTATAAATCAGTTCGAAATCCTTCTATAACTTATATTAAAAATTCATTAATGCATCAATTTCTTTCAACGGCGTATATGTCGAAGACATGTATTTGTTTATTAATTATTATTCAATTATCTCATAATTTATACAGTCAAAAAAATATCGGTTATTGTCAGGATTTTGAATCCTTCAATACATGTACTAATTCCTGTAATGCCACTTGTAACTTGCTCGATGGCTGGTCCAACGAGACTGGAGATGGTGGGAACTGGATCGTAGATCAGGGAGGGACTTCTTCAAGCCAGACTGGCCCTTCTGTCGACAAAATCCCGGGCACCAGTGTTGGCAAATACATATATCTGGAAACCTCCTCTCCATGTTATCCTAATGTTACGTCGAATATGCTGTCACCGGAATTGGACCTTGCAGGTTCTAATGCACCATTGGTTGAGTTTTATTATCACATGTTCGGGTCTAGCATGGGAACGCTGCATATAGACGTATCTAGAGACAATGGGGTGACATTTGATAATGACATCGATATGATTTCGGGGAATCACGGTGATATCTGGCTGTTTCGTACCATTGACTTAACTTCATATATAGGGGACACTGTGAGAGTGAGATTCAGAGGAGTCTCAACGAATAGCTTTACTTCAGATATGGCGATTGATTTTTTCTGTCTGAAGGACTTGCTTCAATTAGATGCAGGAATCACTGCAATAGATACACCAAGTGTTCCAAATTGTGCCTTCGGAGACGACATATATGTAACAATAGAAAACTTTGGTACTAATGTGCTGACATCAGCCACTATCAATTGGGAAGTCAATAATGTAGCTCAGAGTGCTTATAATTGGACTGGATCTTTAGCGAGAGGAGAAAAGGATAGTTTAGTCAAGATTGGAATGAATATTTTTCAAGAATTTGACACACTTAAAACTTTTACTTCTCTTCCTAATGGAATGAATGAAATAACAACTGGAAGATTCAATGATACTACAACGACAATCGTAAAGACAGGTCTCTCAGGAACCTATACCATAGGTGTGACAGGTGACTATACAAACTTTACCTCGGCCGTCAATGCTTTGGATGAATTTGGAATATGTGGGCCAGTAGTATTTATGGTAGAGCCAGGTATATACACAGAACAAATTATATTGAAAGAGGTGATAAATGCGAATGCTACTAATTCCATCACATTTGTTTCTGCCACAGGGGAACAGGCTGATGTAATTCTAACCTATGCTTCTTTTCAAAGTAATGAAAACTATACCGTAAAAATTGAAGGCGGAGATTATTTTCGATTTGAGTACATGACTATAGAAAATACAGGAACGACCTATGGCCGTGTACTGGACTTCTTGGATAAAGCTACTAATAATACCTTTACAAATTGCCACATCAAGAGTAGCAATACCACTACGACCTCTACCAATATGGCTGTCATTTGGTCTTCCACAGATTTGGATGATTTCAATACCTTCTCGAATAACATCATAGAAGGAGGCAGCTATGGTACATATTGGTATGGAGCCGGTACACTTTCTAATCAATTAGAACAGGGAACGGTATTTGACAATAACCTATTCCTGAATCAGTATTATAGGGGAACCCATTTATATTATCAGGATGCACCTTCCTTCACCAATAATACCTTTGAATCCAATACAACTTATACAGGTTCAATTTACAGGTTTTACTTTCTTTATTGCGACAATGGCCTCACCATAACTGGTAACCAGGCAAAAGGAGACTTTTATGGATATGGAATATATATAGGAAATTGTGATGCTACTCCTGTAAATAATGGGTTGATCGCCAATAACTTCATTCAAGTCGGCGATCCGGCTTCAACCAATACGAGTTATGGGATTTACCTGACCAATTCGGGGTATCAGCGTATTGTACATAATAATGTGAACTTGGAGAGTAATGGGACGAGCTCCCGGGCCATCTATTTGACGTCCGGCGGGGCGAACGAAGTGCTGAACAATAATTTTGTTAATACCGGTCCAGGTTATGCATATTATTTGAATTCTCAATATTCAGTGACCCAGATGGATCACAATAACCTGTATGCACCAAACGGGAATGTTGGATTTTTCGTTACGGACCATACAACGTTGGAAGACTTTCAGACTGCATCTGGTTTAAACGCGAATGGTCTCTCTGTAGATCCTCAATACTTCATGCCTGACGACTTGCATGTCTGTGAGCCAGCTCTCCACGAAGCAGGTACTCCTCTAGCGTACATAACTGATGATTGGGACAAAGAAGCGAGGGCCCCAGTTCCGGATATAGGGGCAGATGAGTTTTTCTCGATTTCAGATTTTAGGCTTGGACCAGATCAATTGATCTGTCCTGGTGACACATTAGCTTTTCACGCAGGTTCGGTTGGCTACTCTGTTGTCTGGTCTACTGGAGAAATGACACAATCTGTAAGATTTACGGCACCGGGTACCTATTGGGTCGAAGTTAATGGTCCTTGCGGCATGGTTAAGGACACCGTAGGATTAATCGCTTCTGCGCTGATGACCTTCTACAAAGACCAGGATGGAGATGGACTTGGAGATCCGAATAACAGCATGACTGTATGTCAGCAGCCAATGGGCTATTTGACCAATATGAATGACTGTGACGACAGTGATGATGGAATCGGCGTAGCACCATCATGGTATAAAGACATGGATAACGATGGGTACAGCGATGGAACCTCTCAATCCCAGTGTCTGAGACCAAATAACCATAAGCTTGCCAGCGAATTATTAAGCATGACCACTGACTGTAATGACATGAATGGGAATATATATCCAGGGGCCAACGAACTATGCAACGGTATGGATGACGACTGTGACATGCAGATAGATGAGAATTTAACAGTAATCACCTGGTATAAAGATATGGATATGGATGGGTTTGGTGATGATATGGTCACAAAGGACAGTTGCGATCAACCTTTGGGATATGTTCAAAATAATAAAGATTGTGATGATTCCTCTGTGATGATAACAATAACAAAAACCTGGTATAAAGATTTTGACAACGACGGGTATACTGATAGTCTCAGCTTACAAGAATGTATTAGACCTCCTTCCTACAAACTTGGTACTGAACTTATTGGAGCTGCCAAAGACTGTGATGACCTTAACTCCCAGATTCACCCTGGAGCAACAGAGATCTGCAATGGGAAAGATGATAATTGTGACGGAAATATAGACGAAGGATTGCCAGTGATCACATGGTATTATGATTTTGATGGCGATGGATACGGTGTCTCATCTACCACAAAGGATAGTTGTGCGGCCCCTCTTAACTACTCAGCCTTGACTGGAGATTGTAATGATTTAAATGATGAGATACATCCTGGAGCTTCAGATAATTGCAATGGTATTGATGATGACTGTGATCTTCAAATAGACGAAGATGCACCTGTTTTAGTGTGGTTTATAGACAATGATATGGATGGATTTGGTGATGATATGATAACAAAAGACAGTTGTGATGCTCCAATTGGATACACAGATGTGGGAGGAGATTGCGATGACAACCAGAATACTATCTATCCGGATGCTCTCGAAGTATGCAACGGACTTGATGATGATTGTGATGGGAATATTGATGAAGGTCTACTAGTATTTACCTGGTATACTGATGCCGATGGTGATGGATTTGGTGATGCAACTATGTCGATGGATAGTTGTGCGCAACCAGTGGGTTATGTGAACAATAATGACGATTGTGATGACACAGATAACCTGGTTACATTATCGAAGACCTGGTACAAGGACTTTGACAATGATGGCTATACCGACAGCATGACTGTTAATCAGTGTATGAGGCCCCCTTTTTACAAGTTAGGAACTGAGCTTGTTGGAGTTAACAAAGATTGTAATGACCTGAATCCAGATATCTATCCCGGAGCCACCGAGATTTGTAATGGTCTTGATGACAATTGTGACGGAAATATTGATGAAGGTTTGGGACCTTTGGTCCTTTTAGATCCTGATTTTATTTACGGGGACAGGATCGTATGCCCTTCTATAGGTACATATGAATATTATATTAATCCTGTAATAGATGCGACGAATTATGAGTGGACATATTCAGGAAATGTTACATCGATAGTAGTCACGGAGAACGTGGTAACGCTTGAATTTGACAACTCATCTACAGCTGGATTATTGTCAGTTTCTGCATCAGGCATATGCGCAAGCACCAGTCCGGTTTCATTGTACCTGATAATAGGCTTAGCAAGTCAATGCAACTATTCAGAATGTGAATTTATTGAGATTCATGTCGACGATGAACTTTTGCAATCAACAGGTGTATTGGATTTTAAATCACAAAAATATATCTTCTCCCCAGCCCAGCTAAACCAAGGTCTCCAATACAAGTTTCAGGCAGGATCATCAATTGAATTAACTCCTGGATTTGAAGTATCAAATCTTGCGATTTTTGATTTAAATATTGGTCCATGTCAAGATTAGAAATTTCAGACAATTTATAATGCGCAGAAAAATCCTTGTTATTTGATAGGAGTATAATGTGAGTGTTGAAAATTCGGACAGTAAAATTTTTAAATTTATTGCTCTATGAAAGAGGAAAAACAAACGCAATTGTCGTAACTATGATGAAGCATTTAAGATAGAAGCTGTCGATCAAATATTACAAGGTCACAGTATCAATGATTTGTCACAAAGTTTGAGTGTGAGTGAAGGCCTGCTTAATTAGTGGAAGTCAAAGGATTTAAGTTAGCCATTTGCTAATCAGGGAGAGATCAAATCACTTAAGCGAGAGAATTAGCGTCTTAAAGACTATATCAAGGTCAATCATGTTGGAAATCAAAACTGACCAGACAAACGGAAAAATATATTGATCAAGAGGATAATATTCTTTTTTTTTTAACAGCTAAACGATTAAACGAGCTACTAATTTTATGAATACTTGCTGTTTTATTGATTCAACTGTTTTTTCAAAGGTGACTTTTAAATCTATTGATAAGTTGTTTTTGGGAATATTAGCAAATGTTTTTGCTATTTTAGAACATGTAAACTATTCCCATATCCAACTCATGTTTGATAATAAGTATGATGTAGCATATGGGCTAAAAAAATAAGAGCTTATAAAAAGCAAGTTTTGCCAAAGACTTAATTGAAAAGTGAATTAAAAAAAGCAAGCAAGAATTAACATGAAATCATAGCTCATTCTTCACTGCGCTTCACATACTCAGCGACCGTTGGCACTCATTAAATAAGTATCAGTGAAAATTAAATTTTATGGTACAAGAGATTCAATTCCTGTAAGCCATCGAGATTTTTTAGAATTTGGGGGCAACACTACCTGTATAAAAATAACCCGAGATAATGGTCGTATTGCTATTATCGATGCGGGCACTGGCATACGAGAATTGGGCAAAGACCTTGTTAAAGATAACTTTTATCAAGATCAACTCTTTATCGGATTTACGCACTTTCACTGGGACCATATTTAAGGATTTCCCTTTTTCGCCTCAGCCTATAAATCCAACATGGTCATAAATATTCTTGCAATGGGTAAAGACAGAGAAATTAAAAACCTGGAGGATTTTTTCAGAAGACAAATGAGGTCAGAGTACTTTCCAGTCCAATTAGATAGCATGATTGCAAAATGTAATTTTCTACAGATTGAAGAGAATGAATTGGAAATTAAAGACGCCTTAATTCGTGTGATAAAACAGAACCATCCCGGAGGTTCGTATGGCTATCGAATAGATGATAATGGAAAGAGTATAGTGATTTGTACAGATATCGAACACAGGGATTCTGTACAACCAGATATTGTGGAATTTTGCAGAGATGCTGATATACTCGTACATGAAGCCCAGTATACAAATGAAGAGCTGCTGACTCATCGTGGTTATGGGCACAGTAGTTATGATCAAGCAATAGAGGTAGCGGAAAGAGCTGGCGTTAAAAAACTGGTAATGACACATCACGACCCGGATCATGATGATGCATTTCTAAATAGGATTGAAAAAGAATGCCAGAGAAGAAATCCTAATTGTGTTCTCGCTCGAGAGTAAATGGAAATAATACTATAGACGGTACATTCTTAAGACGTAGATAACTTGAATTAAAAAAGAAAAACGATATGCCAGTCGAGTGGATGGTCGCGAGCAATAACACCACGATGCACACCTCACATTTAACCGCCGGAATGAAATGTAGAAGGACCACCATAATCAGCCCGCCCATCCATTTCATGGTTCCTTCTCTTCGATGTCTCCCAGACATCGACCTTCCAGGATCGATCACTCACGTATACTGCGGTTCATTGAATCGAAGATTGAAATGTGGAGTAGTAGTCGACATTAGGAGTAAAGACAATTGTTAGCCCTAAAGCCAATGCAGCACATAGGCAGTATGATATATTTCGAATATGAACGAACATTTCATGTATCAGCATGATCAAGGTCTGGGAGACCTTCAAATGAGTGAACCACAAAGTGGGTGGGTGGCATAATATCATCCAGGTACGGACACCTTTCGATGCCCAAACAACTCTATCCTAAGATCTTATGGTCAAACCTATCAGCAAAAGGGTCAAAGTAAAAAAGGTACTTGGGTACCATTCAAACATTATAAAACCAAAGGCTGTATGGATTGCCCTATTAAGGAACAATGCACAGGAAGTCCAAGAGGCCGTATTATTCAGCGCAGTTTTCACCAAGGAGCCATTGATCGTAATAATGCACGAGTTTATTCTGATCCAGAATATCATCGCAAAAGACAATAAATTATCGAGCCTGTCTACCGAACAGACAGCCATCAATTTGATGAGCGAACGATCTATGCCATTTGGCGTAGTGAAGGTCTGGCTGACCTTCAAGTAAGTGAACCGCTTTTGCGTATGGGAAGCAAAAGGCAATGGATGATGGAACGAATTCACGAAATGAGCCAAGATCTAGGAGATATTGGAGTGACAAAACATACCAGAGGCATACAGGCTGCGAAGCAGAAGGGTGAGGAGTCATGTGCTCATGAGAGCTAAGGAGAACGTACTTAGTGAAGTCTCGCTTCTGTTCATGGCATACATTCTTAAGCGAACTGTGTCCATACTTGGATTTGAAGAGCTTTTAAGTCGCCTAAAAGACGCTTTTCGCTTCTTTTGGAGTAATTTGATTGTGAGATTTGTAATGGATGCTGCTGTTCTGATAAATATTATTCCTAATATGGACGTCGTGTATTGTCAGGTCGTCTAAATAGAAAATATAAATTAGAATATTGCAGATAATACACAGACTCCCGTTGTAGCCAATTAGACAAACATAAATGAATAGAACTCTAACAATCTTAATAATCTGTAGTATTCTCTTTCAATTCTCATTTGCTCAGAATTTTGGAAGTTTTCCTGACATTAAAAAAGAAAAACTATTAAATGACCTGGATATACTTTATCAGGCTTTAGACAAGTTTCATTCAGGGATGTATTGGTATACACCAAAAGACAGTGTTGATATTGCCTTCCAAGAAGTTAGACAGAAAATCACAAATGATTTAAATGTACTTGAATTTCATAAACTCATCGCACCTTTAGTTGCACTATCACGAGAAGACCACACTGATATATTTCTTCCTAAAATTGTAAGGGAAAAATTGAACAGAGAAATAAATTATTTGCCTTTGACATTTGTTTTCCTTGGTAAAGAACTCTACTGCGCTAAAAATGGCTCTGAATTTCAAGATTTTGCATTAGAAGGAAAAGAAATCGAATCAATAAATGAAGAAACACCAATTAGCATAGTTGACAAAATTGGAAATCTTTTTGCTTCAGATGGTTTTATTAAAACCGTTAAGTATAGCGACTTGGAAGGATTAAGATTTTCAAGATATTACTACTACCACTACGGGGAAGTAAATCAGTTTGAAATTAAGTTTAAGGGGATTAAACAGCCTTTGATTATTAAACCTTTGAGCCAATATGCGATTATAAAACAGCTAAATAAGAGAAATCAAGGGACTAAAAAAACTCCAGAAAAAGAGGTTTTAGAGTATAAGGTTCTCCATGATTCAATCGCGTATTTAGGCATCCATACATTTGACAATGATGACATTAGAAAGTACTCAAAAGAAAAGAAGTTGAGGCTCTTTCTAAAGAATAGTTTTAAATCAATAAAGGAAAATAATATTCAAACAATTGTCATAGATGTAAGCAAAAATAGTGGTGGGTCTGAGGGAAATGAAGGATTGTTGTATTCCTATTTTGGCAACAACTATCAGAAATACAAGAAGGTAAGAGCGAAGACTCAAAAAGCAATCCTAAATAATGGGACAGACAAACCAATTACGTTAAAAGCATTTGGCTTTTGGGAAAGAATCTTTACCAACAAAAAAATGAAAGATGGTTCTTTAGAAAGAAGAGAAGGGATTGGGCCAGGACTAATGGCTTACAAAAAGGAGCCAGACTATAAGTTTTCCGGAAAAACATACGTCATTACTAGTCCTGTTACCTATTCTGGAGGGAGCGAATTTAGCAATATGATGTACACA
>JAJCYJ010000020.1 GCA_029262975.1 Saprospiraceae bacterium | reverse complement strand
AATATCAATCCTGATCTGATTAAAGCTGCTATTACGGAGAAAACAAGAGCGATTGCACCTTTACATTTATTTGGCCATTGTGCAGATATAATGGCAATCATGAATATCGCAGATCAGCACGGTCTTTATGTTATTGAAGATGCGGCCCAAGCAGCTGGGGCAAGTGTCCCTTTGGGATCGGAATTAAAAAAGGCGGGGACTATAGGTACAATAGGAACTTATTCACATTTTCCAACCAAGAACCTGGCTTGTTATGGAGATGGAGGGAGTATATGTACTTCAGATCAGAGACTTGCAGATAAAATGATCAAGATCAAAGTACACGGACAAAACAAAAAGTATCACCATGAAATAATTGGAATAAACTCGCGATTGGACGCGCTCCAGGCAGCGATACTGAATATTAAACTAAAACACTTGAATACATTCAATCAATATCGAAAAGAGGTAGCCTCCTGGTACCAGGCCGGACTTGCCGATAATGACTCTATCAAATTACAACCAGTTAGCACGCATCATGTATATCATCAATTTGCCATTCAGATTGATGAAAAATTGAGAGATCGGCTTATTAAAAGACTATCTGAAAAAAATATCGATTCTACTATTTACTATCCAAAAGCTTTCAGCCAACAACGAGCCTTACAAAGCAATATACGTGTGCACAGCGATGAAATAGCTCGATCATTGACGAAGACCACACTTTGTCTTCCGATCAGTAACACAATACGGAAAGAAGAAATTGAGTATATATGTGCCGTAATTAATCAGACTGAATAAATGGACGGCCATATTCATAAGACAGCACAAGTCGATAGCGGTGCCACGATCGGATCTGGTACCCGGATATGGCATTTTTGTCACATCATGTCAAAAGCACGTATTGGTAATGATTGTGTGCTTGGACAAAATGTCTTCGTCGGCAATAATGTCTATGTCGGAGATGGCGTAAAGATTCAAAATAACGTATCTGTATATGAAGGTGTCAGACTTGAAAAAGATGTCTTTGTTGGACCTTCGGTAGTCTTCACTAATATTATCAATCCAAGGTCTTTTATCGAACGCAAAGACGAATTCAAACCAACACTGGTCTGTGAAGGAGCATCGATCGGAGCTAATGCCACAATCCTGTGTGGTGTGACCATTGGTGCTTATGCCATGATAGGTGCCGGAAGTGTGGTGACCAGTGATATCTCAGCCTTTGCACTGGTCAAAGGCAATCCAGCCAGGGAATATGGGAAGGTGGATAAATCCGGTAATAAAATATCAGAAGATAATGACTAAAAGATTCGCTATCATGGGGGTAGCCGGCTATGTGGCACCACGCCATCTCAAGGCCATTTATGATTTGGGTCATGAATTAGTAGCTGCTATGGATGTCTCGGATAGCGTTGGCATACTTGATAAATACTTTCCCAATTGTCAGTTTTTTACAGTTTTTGAGCGATTTGAACGTTATCTGGAAAAAGAAGGTCGTGAGGGAAATAAGATTGATTATCTGTCCATTTGTACACCTAATTATCTCCACGATGCACATTGCAGATTCGGGCTCAGGATAGGGGCAGATATCATCTGTGAGAAACCACTTGTCCTGAATCCATGGAATGTGGATGCATTGATAGCAGCTGAAAATGATTTTCAGGGAAAAATTGCCAGTATTTTGCAACTCAGGTATCATCCAAAAATAAGTGCACTGAAAGCCCGGATTGATGCGTCAGATGAGATACATGATGTACACCTGAAGTATGTAACACCCCGTGGTCCCTGGTATGACATTTCCTGGAAAGGAGATATGTCCAAATCTGGTGGCATAATCACAAATATTGGAGTGCATTTGTTTGATATACTCCTTTGGGTTTTTGGTGAACTCATTGACATAGAAGAAGTATCTAACACAAGTAACAATGTCTCAGGAAAATTAGTACTTAAAAAAGCCAAAGTTGACTGGCAATTAAGCACCGATGCAAGTCTGCTCAAAAAAGATGAGTCTTCGGTCAGAATCCTGACTTGTGACGGGCAGGCAATCAATTTCAATTCTGGCTTTGATAACCTGCACACTGTATGTTATGAGAAGATTGTTAAGGGAGAAATTATTGGTCCCAGGGAGGTTCGACCACTCATTGAATTAATGTGGAAACTAAGACCAAACCCATCATCAAATTAAGTAACTAGGTAATATGTATATATTTGTCTCACAGAAGATAAGCTTTAAAAATCTATAGTTGTTCCAATTTCTTTCAAATAATCCACTCAGCAATGCCATCAGGCATGTAAAAGGCGTTCTTGATCTCGATCAAAAAAAACGTGCTGTGATCATGATCGGGCTACTCATAATTAATGCGATTTCAGATTTTGCCGGATTAGCAACGATAGGTGCCCTAATCAAAAGCGCCCTTGAATCAAATATTTTTGAAGGGGCCAGCTATGAACGAAGTGTTGGAGAAAGTGAAATTCTGTATTCCTTGAATTCTGGCCTGCGATGGATGTATGATCTGTCTGGTGCTCCTAATCACATCTCGTTTCTCTTCTATCTTTCAATTATAATATTCATTGCCTTTATAGTTAAGAATGTGATTAGCCTTTACATCGGGTATGTCCAATCAAGATTTGCATATAATGTATCGCTGCGGTTGAATAAAAAGATGTTTAAATATTTTTATGATCAGGGATATCTTTTTATAAAAGATTCCACTTCCGGAAAAAAGGTGTACTCTATAATCGATATTCCGATGCGATTTGCATCCAATTATTTGAATACTCTTTTGATGTTTGGCACCGACCTGGTCGTCATTCTAATTATTGCCGTTGCTTTGCTTTGTATTAATCCAATCGCCGTTCTGTTACTCGGAGCCACAATTGTCCCTACTTTCTATTTTATCTATGTGTTTACAAGAAACAGGGTGCGAGATATCGGAAATAAAAGAAATGATCTTTCCCCCCGAAACTATGCTAAGGTATTTGAATCCATGAATGGATATGTGGATATAAAACTTGGGAATGTAGAAAATGATGTACTCAGAAAATACGGGGATCTTCAAAATCAACTCAACCATGTAGATGCGCTTTACCATGGCGTCTATTTAAAATTGAATCAACGCACCAATGATATAATTTTTGGATTAAGTCTGCTTGTCATTTTTGGCTATGCCAATTATTATAAAATGGGCACGAAGGAAGTACTTGCATTACTCGGATTATTTGCAATAGCTGCATATAAGTTTTTGCCATCCGTCAACCGGATGTTGAGTGCCATGCTCACGATGAAAAATTCAACTTTTGTTTTCGGCGAATTAAAACATGTCGCCAACACTGTATTAACAGAATTTGATCAAGCCCGACCATTGAAGTTCACCACAAAATTGTCGGTAATAGGCTTGTCCTATCAATATCCGGAAGGTACGGAAAGTGTATTAAAAAATATTGATTTTGAAGTTAGGAAAGGAGAGACGATTGGATTTATCGGTACTTCAGGATCAGGAAAAACGACCCTCCTAAAAGTGCTGCTAAGACTCATTGAAGAATATGAAGGGAAATTATTATTAGACGATAAAATTGTCGATGAGCAAATGCGCGCTTCCTTTCAAAAGATAATCGGCTATGTCGAACAAGAAATATTTATCCTGAATGATACGATCATGAATAATGTTGCATTTGGCCAGGATCATCCGGATGAAGCCAAGGTCTGGCAAAGTCTGGCAGAAGCACAATTAGAAGAATTTGTAAGGGCTCATCCAAAGGGATTGAAAATGCCGCTTGGTGAAAATGGAGTTAATCTGTCTGGTGGTCAAAAACAAAGAATCGGGATAGCGCGTGCCCTATACAAGGATTCTGAGATATTAATGTTTGATGAAGCCACGAGCGCCCTGGATGGTGAAACAGAAAAGGCTGTTGTAGAAAGCATCAATCATTTATCCAATCTGGGAAAGACAGTTCTGATTGTTGCACACAGGATTACGACTTTAGAAAAATGTGATCGCATTTACGAGTTAGACAAGGGTCAAATTATAAAAGAGCACAAATACGCCGAGTTAATCGTGCAACATATGAATTCGAATACCGGCAACTAAGGAGCATCTTACTACTGGTTTTGACCTCGTTGGGCGTAGGTTGTACCTAGACAACCTATATTCCACAACCAGACAACCTGCAAATAACGTACATCTAATTTCGAAACGGTTTGTCCAGATCTGAAAATCGGAATAAAGCTAACAGCGGAATAAAAAAAGTGCTTTGAATAAGGCGTTTAGTCACGATGAGAATGAAATGTAATAGACATTCTTTATTCTTTCAATTTCGGCATAAAGGGAAGTTTTATCCCATACCCTTCCAATAATAATCTTTTAGATTTTTCTTGGATTATTTAATTAGTTAATTACATTTTCTAATTTAAGTAACGATAACTGAAGTTTGAATAATAATAGTTCCGTGTCATCCATATGCTCAAATAAGGTTTTTTAAAAGTCTATAAAATATTTTATATTTATAAGCTTCATTCCAGAAAATATTAGAAAAATAAAAGTCAGATTATATTAGAAAAAGCAGGATCGGAGGTGACAATGACATAATTATAAGTACTAAAATCGTATAAAAAATGAGACAGATCAAACTTATATTTCACGTCCTGTTAACTATGTTTTTGATGAACAATCTGGTGTTTGCCCAGGACCCTTTCACGATCACTACCGACGGCAACGTAGGTATTGGAACAGCGGTGGACCCCACGCAAAAATTGGTCGTAGAGGGATTTCTAAGAGTTGTGGGGACCAATAGGCTTATGCTGGGCGGCCCGTTTTCAGCAGAATATCTCTACAATCCGAACGGCCAAAGTATACGAATTCATGTTGGAGGTGATGACAGAATTTCGATTTCAAATGCTGGAAATGTCGGTATAGGAACGACAAGTCCCGGAGAAAAATTAGCCATATCTCTTGGTGGTAGTTCTGGAAATATCGCCAGCTTTTCAGCATTAAATAGTCCTCGTCTCTTGTTTAGTGTTGATGGCGTTGATTCAGATCTATCAGCACAGTCCGGAAATAATCTGAAACTCGGGACTGCATTTAGTGGAACAAGTCTGACAGTTCTGAATAGTAATGGCAATGTAGGTATCGGAATAGATAGCCCACAATCCCAAATGCATATAGTTGGAAATCAACTTCGGCTATCAGCCAAAAGCGATATCAACAAATATATCCAACTTCGAACTGATGGTACAAACCTCGATCTGGACACAAATGGTGGAAATTTATATCTAAATTCTGGGGGTACTCTTGCTATGGGATTGGGACTTACGAATGTTGGAATTGGAACTGACGCTCCTACGCAAAAGCTTGATGTAGTGGGTAATGCGCGATTTCGAGCAATAGGCTCAGGTTCGAGCGCAGGTGCTCTTCACTATGATAGTGACGGAAATCTCACCACAGATACTTCTGACGAAAGATTAAAGAATAATATAGAACCAATTGAAAATTCACTCGATATGATCTCCAGAATTTCTGGCCGGTACTATACATGGAAAGATAAACCAGATCAAGGTCGAATGATTGGATTAATTGCTCAGGAAGTTGAAGATATTGTGCCAGAACTGGTTTTTACAAATCCTGTAGATGGATTCAAAGGTGTACATTATGAGAAAGCAGTAGCACTATTGATAGAAGGAATGAAAGAGCAACAATTAAAAATTGATGAATTATCACAAGAAATATTCAAATTGAAGAATCTTCTAAAGACAAGGTCAGAACACAAAGTCAGTGAAGATTAGTTCATTGCATTTTAAATGGAATTTGATAAATGAAATCCCTTTATTAATATTACTAAGGATCATGGCATTTTCAAAAAGGAAGAATTAGTGTCACAGTCTTCCAATCACTGTCTACCATTTGCATAAAGAGCCTTTACAAAAAATGCCATGGATGTAGACTTTTAGTTGCCAGGTTTAATCAGAATATACTGGTAAAACAATCTGATGATATAATAAACGTAGTTACAGGTTTTAGAGAAAGAATTGAAGAGGATTTAGGCTAATAATTAAAATCGAACCACTAACAATCTTAACTATTTGTCCATTTTAATGAGCATTTCTACACCCTAACTCAAACCCTTAACACAAACCGTTAAATCAATCCCTCCATTTTTTACTAATTGAATTACCATTTCATATAAACGAAGGTAGAAAGTCCCTGCATTCCTTGCCAAGTACATAACCTTCTTACAATTCTGTATCTTTAAGACATGAACGCCCGACAGTTCTTCGAAGAATTAAAGCGAAGGAGCGTTTATAAGGTTGCTGTCACCTATGGAATAGTGGCTTGGTTAGCGATACAGGTGTCCTCCATTCTCCTTCCAACATTTGAAGCACCTGCATGGGTAATGCAGGCACTCACGCTTTTATTAATTGTCTGCTTCCCTTTTGCATTAATTTTGGCATGGGCTTTTGAAATGAGTCCGGATGGGATTATTCGTACCACATCTGATGCTGCTGCAGAAAACCCTCTTCCCGACCATAAGAAGAAGCCGTTTACCAGTAATTTACTGATAGGATTCCTGCTACTTGTGATAGTAGGTCAGTTTACTTATACAAAGTTCTGGTCCAAGAACGACATTGGATCCACCACTGGCGTAAAGAGTATAGCGGTCTTACCCTTTAAAAATATGAGCGGAGATCCTGATATGGAAGCTTTTTGTGACGGTATGACGGATGCCGTTATTTCAAGACTTACAAAAATAGAAGGTATCGGTAAAGTAATCTCCAGAACGTCGGTAATGACTTATAAAAAATCACTGAAGTCCATGCCTGAAATTGCTGATGAACTGGGTGTAACACATATCCTGGAAGCAGGATTTCAAAAGTCCGGAAATATAGTGATGATTAATCTCCAACTGATTAATGGACCCTCTGACGATCATTTTTGGTCTGATGAATACACAGGAGCATATAAAGACATTTTTAAGCTACAGTCTGAAGTAGCAGAACAGGTTGCGAGAAATATGAATACTGAAATTACTGATGAAGAACTTATACAGATTACTAAATCCCCTACGTACAATATACAAGCTTATGAGTATTACGTGAAGGGAAGAAAAATCCATTACGATCAATATATGTTCATTGGTAATGAATCTGCTTTTTTCCGGGCCAAGGGATTGTTCGAAAAAGCAATTGAACAGGACTCCTCATTTGCAGAAGCATATGCAGCTATTGCGGACCTATATGACACAAAAAAAACAATGGGGCATGTAATCAATTTTTATGATTTCAATACGGAATATGATTCACTTTTATTTGCTTATGCAGGAAAGGGGTTTGAGTTGAACCCAAATTCTTCAATGGTCAATTACACCATGGCCTGGGTGTATTTGAACAGAGATGATAGGAATTTCGACAGAGCTTATAATCATATGGCAAAGGCATTACAAATAGACCCGGAAGATGCTCTTAATTACTGGGGTATTGGTGTGCTTTTTGCCTATTTGGGAATGTTTGATTATGCTTTGGAATATTATAATAAAGCACTTGAGATTGATCCTATGAATTGGAGTACCCTAGTGTTAAAATCCTGGGTGAATATGGACCTGGGAAATATCCAACAAATGGAAGAAGATGCCAAATTAGCTATGGACCTGTCAGGACAAGATCCTTACAATTATCATTTAAAATCTTTGATCTTGGATTCAAGATTCGATGAAGCCCAGAAATTGATTGCCGAAAGAGATATAAAGAATGAGCCCCTCAATTATTATAAAACGAAGATGCACATAAAGAAAAATGAACGGGACAAGGCGCAGGCTCTATTAAACGATATTGATCTATACTCCAAATATTATTTATATGTAGACTTAGAAATGAAAGAAGAGGTTTATGAACAATTAAATACTTGGATAGAAAAGGGTGTCAACTTTTATTTACCAATGACTTTTAACAGTATTTATGACCCCTTCAGAGAGGATCCAGTGTTTCAAGCATTGCTAAGCAGATCAAAACAATTGCACGAAGAATACAAAATGAAATATCCGAAAGTTAATTTGTAGTATTCGCATATTTCCTAAGCAGTTTAATTTGAATGGATGAATAATTGAGGTAGTCGGAGTGTCTTCTACAATTGGGCCATCAGACTGTTACGTCTAATCCTGGTTCTGCGCATTATCAAATTAAACAAGACCAGACTTGAGTTACTATATAGCCTCCTAAATCTTTACTAAGGAATAGATTGTATCAAATAACGAAGATTTAATAAGACTCATTTAATTCAACCATTTTAGTTCTCGACTATTCCATATCTTTAGTGGATGCTGACATTCCTTAGAAAAATACGGAAGTCATTGGTAGCTTCAGGCGTGCCTGGCAAACAAGGTCCTTCTGGTAGTGCCAGGAAATATGTCCTGTACGCTATCGGTGAAATAGCCCTGGTGGTCATTGGGATTTTAATTGCACTACAGATTAATAATTGGAAAGAAACCAGGAAGGCAAATGATTTTGAATATAAAATTCTCTCCGAGATCTATATATCACTTCTTGAAAATATCAAAATTGTCGATAGAAGCATTAGCTTTCATGAAAAGGCAAAGACATCCTGTCAAGTTACGTTGAATCATATTAAAGTAGATTTAGTATATCATGATTCCATTGAAATGCATTTTTCACGTTCTTTATTCTGGTATAAAGTTTCAGCGGACTACAGTGC
>JAJCYJ010000019.1 GCA_029262975.1 Saprospiraceae bacterium | reverse complement strand
GTAATACTAAGAATTTGGTGATTGGCTGGGGAATTGATAGGTACTAAACTGTCTCGATCGCGAAGTAGGGTTATCGATCGTTCGGCAGCAACGTCTGCCGCTTGTTGATGAGTGCGGTTCCCAACCACAGAGTCGATCCTCTCTAATACTACTTTATGGTTTCGGTGAAGTCCGAGTCTGGCCTTTGCTTCAAGGATTCGACGGACTGAGATCCGAAGTCGTTCTAATGGAATTTCTCCCTGCTCGATTAATTCCATCAACTTGTCGGCCACTTTTACTTCGAATACTCCAAGTAACAGGTCATGTCCGGCTTTAAAGGATGCAATTGCAGCATCCACATTTTGATATGAATTAGATATTCCTCCCATAGACAAGTCATCACTAATAATGAGTCCATTGAAATTAAGCTCTTCTCGTAATATTCTAATCACTTCTGGTGACAACGATGCCGGCAGTGAATCCAATCCGGTAAGTGCTGGAACCCCAAAATGACTGGTCATAACCATATCCAATCCATTCTTGATGGCACTTCTGAAAGGGAGGAAGTCGATATCTTCGAATGTTTTTCGTGAATTCCGGGCAATGGGCAATTCAACATGTGGATCAACGCCAAGACTCCCTGCTCCTGGAAAGAAGCCGGCGTAACAGATAACCCCAGCTTCATGAACTCCATTAACGAATGCAGCAAGCAGCCGTCCTGCTTGCTCGGCATTGTCCCCATAACACCAGTTGTGAAGCACGTTGTTCAGATTGGTAAGCACATTGCCGCCCGTATCATTTAGTAAATTGGACCCTGTAGCACGAGCCTCCATACCAGCGATTCTGGCTGCTTCATGTACGGCAGCCGGATCTCCGATGGCACCAAAGGCCATTTGTGGAGGGATGTCTGTACCGCCACCCAGCATCCAACGATCTCGCGGAGCGGAATACAACTGAAATCCCAATCCATCTCCCATCACAAACAAGGGAACTTTTGCTTTGTCCTGTAGTGCGTTTAGCTTTGCTGCACGTGCATGTGGAAGTCCTCCCATCAACCACAAACCACCCATTCCACGTTCAACCTTTGCCGCAACTTTGTCAAATTCGTCACTATCAGTAGAAATATAATTACCAGGAACCCATGCCATGATTACCTGTCCCGTCATTTCCCGGATGGAGAGATTTGCGAGAGTGGCCTCCACCCACTCCTGCTGATCATGATTGAGATGTGAGCTATAGGTTTCCGTGCTCTTGGTGGTTGACTCGACAAAAGCGGAATTCTGATTAGTCTCTTTGCAACTTACGAAGAACAGGATTAGAAAAATCGGTGCCAAATGTGTAATAGGCCTCATCGAGGTGGAAATTAATAGAATATGAAATTTCATTCTATAATATAAACCATTAAGATAGGAATACTTTCAATTTTCCGAAGAGCCAGGCTTCAGACTTAGATGGGGCCAGCCTGCGTGCCTCAGCAGACAGACAACTGGTTCTGAACAAAAGTATCTCATTTATGCCATAGGTGAAATTGCACTCGTGGTGATTGGGCTAAGGATTACCTTGCAGGTGAACAATTGGAATGAAATCAAAAAGAATGCTGAATTTAAAAAAGTTAATCTCAATGAAGTTCGAACTTCATTATGAAAGGATGTTGACTTTTTTATATTATTACAATCAAGTAATGCAGCTTTGACAAGCAGGGCCAGTCAAATTATTAAGGCTCTTGAAGAGAAAATATCCCTTTCAAATCAAGATTCAATCAGAAAGCGGATTCTATCTATTCTGACGATCACGTCTGCTACGTGATGTCAGCACTTTATACTCACGATCACGCCTGTTAGCGAATATCAGCATAACAGATTTTAGCAATCTTGATCCTTTTCTCAGCTATTCCAAATTATCGATAAGTGGATAAATCTGTGAAATTCTAAAATCCATATAATCCCTGCCTCGTCGGCAGGCAGAAGTGATTCAGAAGATTGACATTGCAGAAAGGTCAGGATTCAATTTTGGTCATCTATCATTGACATCATTTAAAATATTGAAACGAAACTTGCAATGTATGTAGCTCGCTCCTACCCCATCTTCAGAAGTTAAGCAGCAAAAAGTCGCTGAATCCATTAAGGGACTTGTAACTTCTTTCCTATCTTTACTGACGATCCGCTTGTTGCAAGTATCCGCACCAAGCAACTCATGCTCACCTTTCTTCGAATCAAATAAATATGACCGGAACGAAGAGAAGGGGACCGATGAAGAAAGGTCTGGGAGACCTTTCTTAAGAGGCTTATTAATACTTATGATGAAAATCCCCGCAAGAGATCTTCGAATAGAGGCTGGCAGTAACTATCAAATGTGACAACCCATGATTTCGCTATTGAGACGTATACGTCGATCATTGATAGAATCTGGAAGTACCAGAAAGTACCTGCTGTATGCTATTGGTGAAATATTTCTCGTAATGATTGGTATCCTCCTGGCTTTACAAGTGAATAATTGGAATGAGTGGCGAAAGGACAGGGCTAAAGAAAAAGAAATTCTACAGGAAATTTCCATCAATTTAGAGACCAAAAAAAGACAAATAGAAGAAAATATTAAGTCTTCTAAATACAGTATTTCAGCCAAACAACAGATCAAATCCTACTTTGAAGTAAAGCCAGTAAGTAATGATTCAATAGATAAATATTTAGGCTGGTGTCAAATCGCTACATTTAATAGTATTCTGGTTTCTACGGGATACGAAATGATGAAATCAGAAGGTTTGGAAATTATCGGCTCAACCCAATTGAGAAAAAGTATTATTGATTTATATGAACTTGAATTTCCAAACTTGAAACAAAGAGAAGAAAATAGATATGCTTCCGAACAAGAAGAAATATCCAGATACCTGCGATTGAACGCCGTAAGCTCCAACAACAGCACTAAACTCAAGGATTATGAATCATTTCTAAAGAATCAGTTCTTTCTTGAAAATCTAAAGCCTCTCTTAGCTCAAGATCAGATTGTTAACTATAATAGACAAGAAACAAAAAACGCTATTATATATGTCCAACAACTCATCCAAGATGAAATGGAAGATGGAAACTTGAATATATAAACAAAACCGATTTTTCGAAACTTACTCCCACCTTTTAAAATCTTGGGTGAACGGTCAACTTACGCGAAAGCTACGTTGGACAAGGGCGGTCCGTTTTTAAATCGGCATGTAGAATATTTAGTTGTTTTCATATCTTTAGTGACGATCGCTGCACAATGTCAGCACCATGCAATGTATGCTCACCTTTTTACGAGAAATAAGAAAATCATTTTTAGTGTCAGGATCTACACGTAAATACTTGCTTTATGCAATTGGTGAAATTGCCCTCGTAGTGATTGGAATTCTGATAGCTCTTCAAATTAATAATTGGAATGAAGCTCGTAAGAATGCCGATTGGGAACGATATTATGTAAGTCGACTGGCAGAAGACATCCGAAATGATGTAAGCGAGATTAATGCTACCATAAGGGCCTCATACAGACGAGCGGTGATCGGCAACTCTATTTTGACAGACCTAGGTGAGGATTACCTTCATGATGGAGTTGAAGTATTTCAACCCATGGTGGTAAACTTTTTGAAGGAAGCAAAGGTACTATATCCGGATACTGATACCCTGAAGTATCTGAATCTGAATATTCGAATGAGAAGAATAACTGATTTTCGGTCAATCACTATTCGAAGATTTACCTATGACGAACTAATGTCTAGCGGTAGATTAGAAATGATTAAGAGCAATAAATTAAGAGAATCGATTTCTACTTATTATTGGAAAGTAAACGATTTTATACATAGTGAAAATTTGCCTAAGGTTTTAGATTCCTATATTGAATTTTTGAATCAAGAAAATATACCAGTTGCAGATGGACGGGCATATACTTCCATAGAAGATGTTGTTAGTGATATTGATGGATACAAAACAGTTCTAAAAAATTTGCTTTATGAACATTTAAGGACTCGAGCTTTATATCTGTTTCTGAAGCAGCGGTCTGACAGTCTCTTAGAGGAAGTAAATGCCTACATTGAAAGTCTGTGACATAATTCGGGTTAAATGCTAACATTTCTTCGAAAAATAAGAAAGTCCTTGATTGAATCAGGCGTGCCCAGTAGGCAAGGTCCTTCTGAGGGCGTGCCCAGTAGGCAAGGTCCTTCTGAGGGCGTGCCCAGTAGGCAAGGTCC
>JAJCYJ010000018.1 GCA_029262975.1 Saprospiraceae bacterium | reverse complement strand
TCTGGATCGATGTTTTGAGCTTTGTCTCGCCTGGGATACCAAATTTGTGGCAGGACCTATGTATTCAGCAGTAGGGAAAGCGAGACTATTACCTCATGATCAAAGAAAAAAAGAGTGGGAACTTGCTGTACAAAATCTTCGAAAAGTTTGCGAACGAGCTGCAAAAAATGACCTGTATATTGCCCTGGAATCCTTGAATAGATTTGAAACTGATCTCGTCAATACAGCTGACGATCTTGTAAGAATGGTAAAAGACATCAATCATCCGGCAGCTAAAATATTGCTTGACAGTTTTCATATGACTATTGAAGAAAGAAATCTTGAAGATGCCATCAAGCTGACCGGTGATCACCTTATCCATGTCCAGGTTTCAGAAAATTACCGAGGCACCCCTGGTACTGGACAGACGAGGTGGGATCAAATTAAAAGAGGATTAGAAGCAATCAATTATCAAGGCGTCATTTCAATAGAAAGCTTCACACCCAATGTTCAGGAATTAGCCGGCGCCGTTTGTATTTGGAAACCCTTTGCTGCAACCCAAGACATCTTTGCCAGCGAAGGCTTAAAATTTCTAAAAAACTACTTCGGATAAGATGAATAGATCAACCAAAAAAAGTAAACTCTATGTCCATTCCACACCCACACTGAGAAGCGAAACCTCTCCTTTAGCAACCGCAGGCGCACAGTTCCAAAACACACACGTACACAAAAGCGCGGCCTCTCCTTTAGGAGCTGGAGGCGGCATGAGCAAAAACACACACTCAAAAAAGCCAAATCAATAATACTAGATCATCATGACTAAATACATTTCCCTTATGCTCCTTAAAACCATCCTTGGTATCTCACTACTTGCATTTATCATCTCATGCTCCCAAACAAAAGAAGATGTCTCTCCACGTAAAATGGAAATCCTCTTCCTAGGACACGAAAGCAAACACCATAATGCAATCGAATTTATGCCTTACCTCGCTGCAGCCGTAACACCTAAAGGCATCAATTTATCGTATACCAGCGATCCCAAAAGTTTGAATCCGAAAAATCTCGAAAACTATGATGGGATCATCCTGTATGCCAATCATGATGAGATTAAACCCTCTCATGAAAAAGCACTTTTAGATTTTGTAAAAAATGGCGGCGGTTTTATACCCATACATTCGGCCAGCTATTGCTTTAGAAATTCTGATGATTTTGTGGCGCTCGTTGGTGCCCAATTTGAATCACATGATACCGCTTCTTTTTCCCTGGATATTGTAAATAAGGATCATCCAATCACGCAAGGTCTGGTACCATTTGAGACATGGGATGAGACGTATGTCCATACACATCACAGCAAAAAAGATGTACTTATGGAAAGGGTCGAAGGTGATCATCGCGAACCATATACCTGGGTGAAAAAATACGGTAAAGGCCGTGTCTTTTATACAGCCCTAGGACATGACCTCCGTACATGGGGCCATCCGGGATTTCAGGATTTAATCTATCGGGGTATTCTTTGGGCCATCGGTGATGCAAAAAAAGCTGCGTTAGATAGCCTCACCTTCCCTACCCTACAGTACACTCCTGCCAAAATTGCCAACTATGAAAAAAGGGACCCTGCACCACAATTACAAGCTCCGTTGTCTCCGGAAGAATCTATGAAGTTGATCCAGATACCGCCACAATTTGAATTGCAATTATTTGCTTCCGAACCGGATATTATTAATCCGATCGCGATGAATTGGGATGAAAAAGGAAGACTTTGGATTCTTGAAACTGTAGACTATCCCAATGAAATAAATACGACTGATGGAGTAGGAAATGACCGAATTAAAATATGCGAAGACACGGATAATGATGGTAAAGCCGACAAATTCACCGTATTTGCAGAAAATCTCAGTGTTCCCACCAGTCTTGTGTTTGCTAGAGGGGGGGTCATCGTCTCCCAGGCACCGCAATTTCTCTTTTTTAAAGATACTGATGGCGATGACGTGGCAGATGTAAAAGAAGTACTGATAGAAGGATGGGGCACATCAGATACCCATGCCGGACCTTCTAATCTTCGATATGGTTTTGACAACAATATTTGGGGTGTCTTGGGTTATTCAGGATTTGAAGGAAAGGTTGGTCAAGAAGATCACAAGTTTTCTCAGGGTATCTATCGCTTTAGCCCTGATGGCTCCGAACTGGAATATATGAGTCGCACCTCTAACAACACATGGGGTTTGGGCTTTTCTGAGGAGAACGATATATTTATTTCTACTGCTAACAACACCCACAGCGGGTACTATGGTATTCCAGATGTACATGTGCGTGACGTAGAAGGACTTCATGCCCGGGGTATAGAAAAAATCGATGGGCATTATCTTTTTCATCCGATCACAAGAAATTTCAGACAAGTAGATGTCTTTGGTGGCTTTACGGCAGCGGCAGGTCATGCTCTTTACACGGCTCGCAGTTTCCCGGAGGAATATTGGAATAGAATTGCATTTGTTTCCGAGCCCACCGGGCATCTTTTACATAATGCGATCGTAGAACGAAAAGGTGCCGGGTTTGAAGAAAAGGATGGGTGGAACCTCCTCAGTAGTGCAGACGAATGGGTGTCTCCGGTAGCCGCAGAAGTGGGACCTGATGGGGCAGTTTGGGTCTTAGATTGGTATAATTTTATTATCCAGCATAATCCTACACCACCAGGATTTGAGAATGGCTTTGGGAATGCCCATATTAACCCACTTCGGGATAAACAAAGAGGCAGAATTTATAAAGTCGTTTATAAAGATGCGCCTGATTATACACCGATACAATTAGAAAAAGACGATACCGAACAGTTACTGGCTACCCTGTCTAACGACAATCTTATATGGAGAATGCACGCCCAACGTCTATTAGTGGAAGGTGGAAAAAAAGAGGTTAAAAATGATTTAATCGCCAAGATTGCAGATACATCCAAAGATCATCTTGGACTAAACAATGCTGCACTTCATGCTATATGGACGCTGCATGGATTAGGTCTGATCAAAGAAGAACATGAAGATGTAATGGACGCTATCAACGGTGCATTGTCACATCCAGCTACAGCTATTAGAAAAGCAGCAGTTCAGGCACTACCAGATAACGATAAGACACTTGCCCGAATCAATAGTTCCAATATTTTCAAAGATGAAAGTTTGCAGAATCGACTGGCTGCCATAAACAAACTGTGGTCTCAACCCACATCAGAAGTTCTTGCACAGACGATTGTAACACTTGCCCAAAATCAGGAATCTCTCTCCGATGTCTGGTTGGCAAGAGCCATCTACCTGGTAGCGGTCAAGCACAAAGATGCGTTTGTACTAGCCCTTCTAAAAGACGATCCGGATGTCTTGAATAAAATGGAAAATAAAGAAGCGACTGCCTCTATCAACTTCCTGGATCCCAATCTTGATATTTCTGATTGGAAAGACATTCCTATCCCGATGTGGTTAAGCCATACCAACTTTGAAGAACTGACAGGGTTTAATGGAATAATGTGGTACAGGGGAACAGTAAAACTTGCAGCAGCTCAGGCATCCGCCAAAGCTTCCATGCATTTGCCCGGTGCCTGGGCTAAGGATTTTACTTTTATAAATGGGAAACAAGTTGGTACGGGCAGCGGATGGGATACAAAAAGAAATTATAAAGTCAATAATGGAATACTAAAGCCTGGCAAAAACAACATCGCCATAAAAATAGAAGGTGGCGGAGGTGTCGGTGGTGACAAGGATGGATTCTATTTGCAACTCGGAGCAGATAAAATATCGTTAGCCGGAACATGGAAATATAAAATTGAAAAAATAATTTCTTCCGGAAGATCAGAATATGCAGATGGTGATGATATTATCACTGTATTTTTGAAAAATTACGGGCCCTATGCTGCTTCCTACGCCCAGAAATTAGAACAATCCGATGCCATTATAGACAAATCATTTATAATTAAGACGATAAAAGACCAGATGAAGTATGATGTGACTGAAATCAGCGCTTCTACCGGAGATGTTGTAGAAATTGTTTTTATAAACAATGATGCCATGCAACATAATTTACTGGTTGTTACACCCGGGTCATTGCGTAAAGTAGGTATGCGCGCTGAAGAATTTGCAAAAGAGAAACTGGCAGCGGAAAATCATTATAAACCGGAAATGGAAGAGATTCTATTTTACACGCCTCTTTTGAATCCCGGTGAAGAATATAAGTTACGTTTTAAAGTTCCGGACACACCTGGAGACTATCCTTTCGTGTGTACTTTCCCTGGGCATTGGCAAACTATGAACGGTGTTATTAAAGTACAAAAGAAGGTCTTGTGATTGCCTGTTATCTGCTATAATATAAGAACAAGGGGTTAAAACCCCTTGGATGGATATAGAACAAATTGGGACCAACAAAACTCAATCATTGGAAAACTAAATAACGGATTTTAGAGCTTATAAAAAACACGTCTACTAAATCTCATTATCCTTATCGAATTAATCCTAAATCAACATTAATATATACTTGAAGCAATTCTATTTTTTAAAACTCTAACACCTGATCTCGGAGAGATCAAACATTTGTAGAAAGTAAAATTAGAATGACATTCCGACTTCGGAGAAGTCGCATGTCCGTAAACATATATCTCCAAGGCCCGAAATTCAATATACTCTCGGTTACAATAATGGCACAAGGAGTTAGACCTGTCCGCCTCTGGAGGAACCCCTTGGAGGGATATGGAACGACTAATAAAAAAATGAACTGGGCCATTGTAACTCCTGATCTCGGCGAGATCAAATATTTGTAGAAAATATAATTAGAATGGCGTCCCGACTTCGGAGAAGTCGCATGTCCGTAAACATAAATCTCCAAGGCCAGAAATCCAATATCTTCTTGGTTGAAATCTAGGCACTAGGGGTTAAACCTGACCACCTCAGGAGGAACCCCTTGGAGGGATATGTAACGTTTAAACGATCCTCCCTCCTTTATCTCTGAATCCCTGGATTTCCGTTTCGTCAAATCCCATTTTTTCAATCCTCACACGCTCTTTAGCAACAGCAATGAATGAATTAATATCGTTGTTTGAAAAGTCGGTTTTTCTTACTTGCATTCTGATCTGTGGAGTCCCTAAAATAAAATTAATCTGGTTTACAGTATATCCTGTTGGTGTAAATTCAACCTTTCCAGGATTTCCTTTAGCAAATGCGACAAGTGTAAATTGGTGCCACGGGTTCGCAGTTCTGCTACAAACAAATATGGTCGCACCGTTACCCGCATACTTTTGTAATTCTTCTTTAGATATCCCAACGTTCATAACTATAATATTTTCTACAATTGACGAAGATGGGCGGTCAATTATAAATTTAATTCGTTTTGCCTCACCAAAACCATCACCATTATAGAATACCACAGAACAATTCTCTTCAGCGATGAAATCATTTAGGTTTATCGGATCGAAGTTCAATGAATCAATAAAATACATTGTATCCCTGTCATTTTGAATTGTATCCAAAATATCCTGTGGGCTGTCATCAGTCGTAAACACAGGGTCAAAACATTGATTTAAACTCATAGTTCTAATATTTAAGTTGATGGCGATATTTAAAATTCAACAATACTACAAAGCATATCGAATACATTACTTTTCAAGGATTTATTTCTTCTTCTTATCAAAAGCTTTTTGACCAGATGATAATTAAGAAGTGGTACGTCTACCGTAAAAGATACCAACACCCTGTAGGTGCTGGATTGCTCATCTAAATTTTCAGCAATATTTCTAATCGTCGGCCCATACTGTAAGCCTCCACCCAAGGTAAAAGGAGAATTAGGAATATTTCTAAAAAGAAAAAATCCAGGTGCCACGAAATTCTCAAAATTTAAACCCGGCAAATCCGAGACATTACTATTATCAAATCTAAAGGCCGTTACGGCACCAATATCCAGTAAAGGAACAAATACACTCCAGGAGCCAGTATTCGCATTTTCCATTTTCCAACTATAGGTAAGACCAATAGGTACCGAGAGAGCCATGGACCATTTATCCTCATAGACATCATTGGTCTGACGATACTCTTTCCCTAAAGCACCACCCAAGTAACTATTCAATGAAAAATTCGACATATACTCTCGCTTAATACTCGAACTGCCTTTTGGTGCAGCAATTGTATAAAGTGCCTCTTTTACAGCATCAGAAGAATTTGCTTTTACAACATCCGACATAAATGACCCGTAAGTGGTTAATGAATTAACCAGCCTATCTTCTTTCAGCTTTAATTTTGAATTATCATCAGTCGCCAATTCAATTTTGGCGTTAGAGATCACTTTGAAAATTGAAACTGCATTATAGACGGCAGAAGTATATTCTTTATTAGAGAGATTATTATACAGGGATAATCCGTCCGTTAAAATGGCCAAATACTTTTTTAACGACGGGTCGCGATCCAACAAAGTGGTATCAGATGTAATCGGAGTCTCCAGGGTAAGGGAGATCAAGTCAACAATAGACTTTATAATAGGATACCTATCATTAAAACTTATACTTTGTCCCGTTGCTCTCTTCAACTCAAGAGCATTGCGCTCGTCATTAATATCCAAAATCGTATTCAACGCCTTTGTAGTAAACAGGGCGAGGTTATCAGTTCTGAGACCATGACTATACTGTAAATTATCCAGCTGCTGCAAAAGCAATCCAAGATATATTGACCTTGTCTCTGGATCATTAAAAAGATTTTGATAATCTCTTTTGGACATCCATGTAGTCACATTGTGCACTTGTGATACCTGGGAAGTATCTACACGTGTGCCTTTAATAGACATTGAGGTATTTGTTCCTGTTTGGACATTAGTTTGTATCTCTGAAGTATCAACTGATACTATAGCTTTAGTCGAATCAAATCTATATTGAAGACTATGCAGTAAATGGCTCGCAAATTCGGTTATCCCCAATATCTTTCTAGTACTGCCTACACTTTTCACCATTTGCGGGTCTGCCAATTTCTTAAGTGATTTATACTTAGTATCTATATCACTTCGGGATGATTCTAATTGCAAGATATTAGGTGACAGTACGGATAAACTATTCTGTACTTCGTCTATATCTTTAAATACCTCTGGGTTAATTGTATGACTGGCATCCAACAAATCTTTATATTCTCCTGTATAATCACTTCCGGTAAACTTGACTTCATCACTTAAGTCCCCTCTTCTTTTTATAATTTCCGTGTAGACAGAATTCAATAGATTCATTCGGTCATTTATTTGTGTTCTGAATTTCGTCTCACTAATTCCGAATTGTGCTAATATTTCAATTAAGGGTAAGCTGTCATTTTTAAGAATTTCACCCTTTTGTACAGGCCACGTACCAGTTTCAAGTATTTTGGACAAATACACCAAAGCTGCAAAATCAAGATTCGTGCTGTCTGACAGTCCCCCATTTTTCAATTGAGAATTATCTCCGGCGAGCCCAGATTCTAGTACATTGTCCAATGTATCTACGAG
>JAJCYJ010000017.1 GCA_029262975.1 Saprospiraceae bacterium | reverse complement strand
TGGAGCAAAAATTTCTTGATGATATTGAACGGCTTGATCTTCAGATATTTTATAATCTGATACCATTACTTCCCATTCTAAAATTAAAGAACGTATTTCATCATTTGATAAAATATTAATCGAGGAAGTACTTTTTAATTTCGAAACAGCAGTCATGGATTCATCGTAATCACCTTTCCAGTGAATTTTTTCCAAACTATTTGCAAGTGTATCCAGGTTGATTTCGTTATGATTAATTGGAAAGGTGTTAATGATCTTTCTTAATTCCTGCCTTACAATTTCATAATGACTCAGATTACTCTCAAATTCAGATAAATTCCATTTAAACTCTTCATTGATTTCTTTTAGCAAAGTCTTTTCCAAGGAACGGATTATACGGTCTTCATTCCAGTTATTAATTTGTAATGCGATTAGTATTCCGATGACTACCAAGGCGATTTCTCCGATGGCATAGAGGAGATACCTTCTGGTACTACCAGAGTTAATCAATGACTTTCGTATACTTCGGAGGAAGGTGAGCATTCGTTAAAGATATGGATTAAACAAGAATTGAGAGTCAGTGGGAAGGGAGTAACATTTGACCTTCCTTTTGTTGAGACGGTTAATTCCAGAGTAAAGAATTAGGGGGAGTATTTAATGGAACATCCTGAACTTCATATCTTGTCCGGCTTCTGGTTCATCCCGGTTTTACAATTAGAGGATTTTCAATATGTTTATCGTAGTAGAAGCAATTATCACCATCCTACTTCTTTTATTAAATAGTATCATAATGGCTGCTTATCTTGTCGTCTATTTTCTTTAATAGTCAGCCACAATCATTTTTAGACCGTAATGTAATCTTCGCAATTGAGATCATATATTGACCCCTTCAATCATCAGAACAAATGATGCACAAGATCATATGTCTAATGCTTTGTGAGCTATTGTTTAGCATGATCTACGCTCAAAATCTGATTGAAGATGGTAGTTTCGAAGAAATCGAATGTCCCGGCAATCCGATTAATAGTATTTCTGATGTTGCCCCGTGGTACGTGACGGGTGCAGATGCTTATTGGCTACAAGTGAATTGCCCATTTGATCCCATTGCTTCCGGTGCAGTGGTCGCCCTAAAAAGTAATATTGACCCTTACAGAGGTCTGGCGTATATATCTCTTGAATCACTGCTTTCTGCGAGTGGTTATTTTTTATCAGAAGGCATGGGTATAAAATTGACAACACCTCTTAAGACGGGGCATTACTATTATTTTGAAATGGGCTATATCAACTATGAGGATGTTCTTTCTACAGACTTTGAAGGCGACCAATGTGATGTAAGTCCTCCGAGACCCATGAATGTCCTTTTTGCTGAAGAACAAATATTTATCACCAGCGAGAGCAGACAGGTAATAGACGGATTTATAATTACCAATGTCATAACTAACGGCACAATCAAGTTGACTGTCAGCGCTCCAGCAACTAATAATTTTCAACGCAATGAATGGAGATCCTTTTGGGATTGCTTTGAAGCAAATGGTGACGAACAGCATGTTGCAGTAACTGGAACAAATGGACGAAGCACCACTGACATAAATTGTTTTGACGACGACAGTCCCGATTTCTTATACATTTCCGGACATGCTATTGACGCATTACAACTTGTCGAAATACCCAAGAGAATTGATACTTCATTACTTATGTGCCCGGGAGGAATTGAAGTCAATCTTCTTGGCTTTGTAGAGGGGCCATTCGTAGACAAGGCGATCTTTATATGGGAGGATGGATCAACGAACACAACCAGGCAAATTATAGATCCTGGAATCTATACGATCGAAATGAATCTTCCCTGTGTTTCGGTACCCATCACTTTGAATATAGAAGAAGTTTCCTGTCGAGCGGATATCTATTTGGCAAATATTTTCACACCTAATAATGATGGGTTGCACGATGAATTGGTTCCGATTATTTCTTCTGCGCTCCCGATCGGTTCATATTCATTTGACATTTATAATCGCTGGGGAGAACGAGTTTTTCACACACGAGAGACATCCGAAGGATGGAATGGCAAAATTAATGGAACGGTACCCGTTGAAGGTGTCTATGTTTGGATCATTGAATATTCACTTGATGATGGTTCAGGAAATATGCTTTATGAAAGAGGTGATGTTACATTAATTGGCAATTGAGATTTACGAGAACAACAATCATCAGTATACAAGGATGCAGGAGGCGACCCGTTTCACTTTTTTCGTAATTAATTGATCGCTCTTGGAGATCTGCGATCTTCAAGATTATCGTGTTGAAAACGATAAAAGAAAACTGTGTTTTCGGGTATTTTACAAATATATTCTTCTTGCACACCTTTATATTTGTCGAAAACATTTATTTCAAATTATCTCAATTACTTTTTTGGACAGAATACTGATTACCCAAGTTATCATTAGATTTTTAGTCATTATTTCCCGGAATCTTACGTACTTCGCACAATGTGTATAATTCGAATCTATTTCATCTTCCTACTTAGCTTTTTCTCCATATCGGCCCATGCTCAAATCGACACCTCGCAGGTCCACACATCCCCATACTCTGTTATTTACAACCATCTGTACTATTTACAAAATGAGACATATGACCCGGGCAGAGCGGCATTGTCCTTTCCCGACATAGGCCTTGATAATAAGAAAATTGCCATCAAGCTAAAAGGATATCTTGATGGAAAGGGTTATTACATCGATTTCAATAGGGTCCCTAAATCTCCGGACTTTATCGATAGTACTACCTCTGAATCTATCTTCTTTTTGAGCAAGATGGATCCGCAGGTATACGTTGAGAAAATTGGCAATGCATGGTTTTATAGCATTACAACAACTGAACAAACTGAAGTGCTATTTAAAATGGTCTATCCATGGGGTAGTGATATTATCAGTTACTTTTCGGATCCGGTTTGGACGTATTCTATTCTGGGCCTCACGCTTTTTCAATATTTTGGCTTCTTTTTCTTACTGCTTTGTGCCTGGATCATTTATCGCATCTTCAAGTTAATTAGTCAGAAAATACTTACCAGTTGGCTGAAACGATATTTTGGACTTCCATTCTCTGTAGAGCAACCGATTTTGAAGTCAACCAGGATTATAGGTTTGCTTATATCGATTCGTTTCATCTTGTTCTTTTTGCCTTTATTGCGATTACCAATTTTATTTGGTTCAGGACTGATAAAGGTATTTATTATCGCTTCGATCGCCTTAGTGGTATATCTCTTAATACAGATTGCCAGTGTAGTGCTACACTACATCGAAGATTTTACTAAGCGCACTGAAAGCGCAATGGATGACCAACTTTTACCAATCTTGAGTCGATTTGTTTATGGCGTAATTTGGGCATTGGGTGGCATCTATATTCTTAATTTTCTGGACGTCAATGTGACGGCGCTTCTTGCAGGTATCTCAATAGGTGGCCTTGCTCTGGCCTTAGCAGCACAGGATACTGTAAAGAACTTTTTTGGTTCGTTAATGATTTTTCTGGATCGCCCATTTCAGATAGGGGACTGGATAAGTTTTGAAGGTTCAGAAGGGGTCGTAGAAGAAGTTGGTCTGAGATCTACACGGATTCGATCATTTGCTAATTCGTTATTTTATGTCCCCAATGGAATGCTGGCAAATCAAATTATTGATAATATTGGTCTTCGACGTTACAGAAGATTTAGAATAGTCCTTGGCATTACCTATAGTACACCGCCTGACAAGATCGAACAATTCGTAAATGGAATTCGTGGGCTGCTTTTAGAACATCCTTTGATCGTAAATGATAATTTTGAAGTTCATCTGAATGACCTGGCCGCAAGTTCTATTAATATCCTGGTGTATAGTTTTATTGATACCCAACAATGGAATATAGAGTTAAAAACAAAACACGAACTGATCTTATCTTTCTTGCATCTTGCGAAGAGTCTGGGCATCTCATATGCATTCCCATCCCAATCTATTTATCTTGAATCATCGGGGGATGATCCTCCTTCTAGAGTGTCATAGAGGAGGGTGCGCATTGTGAGACTGGTTTCTAGTCAGTTTAGAATTAGAAGAATTAAATTTCATGATCTGGAGAGATGCTATATTTTTTATTTGGAGCAAGCTTTAAGGCTGTGAGTTTCGGGATAAAGGGTAACCGGGGTTACTTATTAATCTACTACTCCTTTATGCATTCTTTGAACTGATGCAAGGAAGTAAACGGCGGTTAAGATTATTGCAACATCATCGGGATGTTTGATATTATTCTTCGCTTAATCTCACTGATTTTGATCTGAATTTTGAATATAATGTTGACACTTTAGAGTTTTAAATATCTGTTAATTATGTATCATCTTGTGTAGGTGAATAGATTTCTGCGTCTCATTCACACAAAGCATTAACTATTGAGATCTGTACATAATCAAAAATTTTCAACTATGAAAACCATATTCTTTGGAGCATTTCTCCTGTTCACTCAATCTCTTAGTTCGCAATTTGTCTCTGAAACGTACTTCTTTGAGGTTGGTGTGAATGAGAATAGCGCAATCATTTGGAATGTCCCAATTACAATTATGACATTAGAAAGAGAAGGTGGTGGCATCTTAGGAAAAGGAGTTGGTAATGGTATCATAGGAAGAGAAGGTGGTGGCATCATAGGAAAAGGGGTTGGAAATGGTATCATAGGAAGAGAAGGTGGTGGCATCTTAGGTAAGGAAGGTGGTGGCTTCGTGTAATATTATCAAAGAATGACCTAAAGCCTCTGATGTTCAGCTGCTTTATGAAAGTGGGCATATAACATTAATTGGTAACTGAGATTTACATTAAGAACAATCTTAACTATATGTCGATGCAGAATATTCATAGGCAATCTGTTTCGCATTTTTTGTAGATATATGACCGCTCTTGGAGATCTGCGATCTCCAAGTTTATCTTATTGAAAACGATAAAAGAAAACTGTGTTTTCGGGTATTTTACTAATACATCCTTCTTGTACACTAAAGTCTAACATCTCAACTTCAAATGAACGAAATGCTGTCTTGAAAAGATCGAAATCGAACCGAAAACACAGTTTTCTAATTAAAAACTGGAAAAGGGATTTTTCCAGTAGTGGGGGTTATTTATACTTCATTCTATAACATGATGGGAGGGATTGTCTTCGTCGATCCCTTGAGTGCCCGAGGTCAAAATGCAGATTTATCCGTTGCACTCATATTTTTACGTAAATCCAAGTCATTTAGAGCGAACTCTATGACTTTCCTTAACATAAAAATACCCGCCGAGGGCGGGTATAAATCTTCATTCTCTAGTGGAGCCGGAGGGATTGCCTACCAGAGGCAGGTAAAACCTTCGTCGATCCCTTGAGCGCCCGAGGTCAAAATGCAGATTTATCCGTTGCACTCATATTTTTACGTAAATCCAAGTCATTTAGAGCGAACTCTA
>JAJCYJ010000016.1 GCA_029262975.1 Saprospiraceae bacterium | reverse complement strand
AAACCCAATTGATAAGCTATCTCCTTAATATTGATATCAGCAGAGAGGAGTGTTTTTGCAGAATTGATTATCTCAAGTCGAATCAACTGTCCTATTGAGATATTGAGTTTTTCACTGACCTTTTTGGAAAGAGTTTTTACTGACATGTGCATTTTGTTAGCATAAAATTCAACTGACCGTTCTTGCTTATGGTGGGTTTCCAGGATTCTGTAAAGGTCTTGAACAAACAAATCCCGATACTCATATTCAAAATCTTCTCTGAACTTATTTGGACTTTTGCCAGATGCCTTTTTGAATACTCGGTTAAAATACGCCTGGTCCTTAAACCCTAATTCATAGCCGATTTCTTTGATGCTTTTATTTGAAAAGGCTATTTCCTTTTTACTTTCCAACAGTCGCTTATTACTGGCCAATGATTTTATAGAAAGGCCAACTTTAGTTTTAAAAAGCGATTGAGCATCCATTCCTCTTTGGTTAATCAGATTTGACAATTGTCCATTTGTTAAATGATTCTTATACTGGGCATCAATAACTTCCTTGACATCAAATATAATTTGATATTCTTCTTTGTGGGCGTGGAAAGGGTTTTGCCAAAACCATTGCTTGGAAGAGATGTCAATAATATCACTTGTTTTGGAAGAGAAGACAGAATTGGAAAGATATTTTTTACAATCATCGCATTCGTCAAAATTGATATAACCTAATCCTACAAGATGTTTAAATAAGACCCTGACATCTTTATTTAAAAAAACTTGTTTGTCCTGGAAAATAATTTGACGAACAGTAAATCCTTCGGATAGAAATTTTACATACTGCCCTTTATCCAGAAATATAATTTTATTTTTCCAATCATGGTAAGCCTTAAAATCCACTTGAATACCTCCATTTCCTTCCAAAATGTGATACAGTGTATATTCATTAATAAAATATACTTTGTTCGCCTCAGGGTTAAATTTGGTTACCATTGATTTCTTTCTTTTTTAGTTGGTTGTGACGTTTGCACATTCGCCGATGCCGGCGCTAATCGGCACTGGTCGTTGTGTGCTTTGTTATCTGTAGTGTTCACATTCTTTTTTACTATTTATGAAATTACCAATGATTAGTATAAAGATCTTTTCAATGGGCTTTAAGCAATATTTGTAACACTATTTATTTCTTGTATGAAAATTCAATTTTTTTAAACTCAGCCTCATCTGGCGGTCCAGCAAGAATTTGAATATAGGGATTTTCTGAAAACGTCATTATTATAGATGCAAATGTAAATCCACCTCCATTTTCACTATTTGTCCTACAAACTGGATTATCCTCATTATCTCTGGAACGCAACGTTTCTTTTATTAGACCATCATCGATATCTAAATTGGATGTCATTCTGTTTTCAACTGCTTCTAGTCTTATGTGACTGTTTGAACTATATGGTTTTAACTCTTCCTGCAATTTCGGGTTGTATTTTTCGAATCCTGGTTTTATATCATCATTTACAATGGGGTGATTTGTATGATAAACTGTTCCATTTTCATTCATTGGATTAAATCGAACTACCTGATTTGCAGAGGCTTCAAAATCATACACTTCGCCTCTAATTCCTATAATATAGTTCTGTCCGGAAGCATGATTTACTGTTTGAATAAAGGACAACAATTCATCTTTATCAGTAGAATTTATGATCCGTCTAATTACAAAAGCAACAGGTAATCCAGATAGGGAAGCCTTCAATTGCATAAGGGTATTGACACATACACCTATTCGCTGTTCATTCATTCCATTCAGCGCTATTAATCCGGGGTGCGTTAGAATTAATTGCTCTGGACGTTCATCAGTTCTATTTAAGCGCATGAGTACTTGAAAACCATCAGTATAATTTTCAAGATCCATATTTTGTGAAATATAGCCTGGTTTACCGTTTCTAGCGGGCACTCCAAGACTACTACAATGATGATTTTGCAGATTGGCGATGTAGACCCAGAACTCATCTAGAAGGTTCAATACCATCACATCATTCAATTCCTGATTTGAGCCATCCGCAATTCCTCTGATTTCATTATACAATTCCGGCGTCCATTTCTTAATGGCTTTATCAAACTTAGCATACTCAAAAAAGTCTTTCAATACAATATCTGCATCTTTCTTTAAATTGAACGATGTGTTCTTTTTCCAAGCTCCTATAACTTCGCTAATCTCCTTTTTTAGCGCCTTGCCATGTTGGAGTCCAAGCTCATATCCACTACCAGAAAAGGTAACGGCATTTAATTCTCTAGTTGCCTGTTGTCCATAACAACTTAAGGATATGAGTAATCCAATTAAAATTATTATTTGTTTCATGATTTTTAATTTTATTACCGGCAACACCTATATACCCGCCACTATTACCATGAGCGACGCCTATGTTCTTAATCTATTTTAAACCTATCTCATCTTTCCTATCATCCTATTTTAATATTTCCAGTACCACAGCCGATTGAAAACAGTTTTAATCGTTTGCATCCGATTACAAGCGGATAATGAGAATAGTTGCAATATAGATGGTATAAAATAACATCTTTAGCGCTATTATTCAATTATAGGTCAAAATATTGTATGTCGCATTCGATTATTATTGAAAGTTTTAGACATAGGTAAGGATATTCAGAAATGGTCCTCATCGACATGATAGCTGCCATAAGATTCAGTGGGCCGCTTTGGGATATTCAGTAGGTTAAATAGAGCGATATTCATAGGGTCATCGTGACGACATTTAACATCCATTTCGTTCACCGGGTATTAAAATACACGATGATCAATCTGGAGTTACTTACAATTTATCTGCCGCTGTTAGTCATCAGCCAAAATCATTTGTTCCTAATAGTCAACAGGTGCATAATTTATCATTTCATTCATAATTACCTTATCACTGCTCTCTAATTTCCCTGTAATAGTCATTGATCCCTTTTCCAGGATTATCTCTTAACCATGTACGGAGTCCGGAGTTTGCTAAACCTCTTCCTGTAACTTGATTTAATATATTCCTATACCCCAACTTCTGATGAATGCTTCGTTCATCTTGTTTCATCTCTTTCAAATAGTCAGAAATTCTATTAACTTCTGAATCGTCAAAGATCGGATCAAAGTAGGATATATAACTATTCAATTCGTTTAGCGTCTTCACCTTTACATATTTAAATCGCTCTATTGGTTTTTCGTTGATCATAACTACAATGCTTCTTATAGGTACTTCCTTATGTCCCCAATGATGTTGTTTCAATCCAATTTTGGTATTCTCGGAGCTGTTCAAAACAACAAACATGGCGAAGCTAGTTCTTCTAATTTGCTTCACGGGTGATCGTAAATCCAGGCTTTCTAACGACTTGCGGCTCCAATTTTTTGTTTCGATGATGAATATACCCGTGTTGGTTACAAGCAAATGATCAATTTGAATGCTGAATATTTTATCTTTTTCCTTTCTGTTATAAATGGGCGGATCAAACCGAACGGAAAAATCATTGAATAAGACATTATTATCAGGAAGTTTTTCAAGTTCACTTTGCACTTTAGTCTCTCCAATCGCTCCTGCTATTAATGGATAAAGTTC
>JAJCYJ010000015.1 GCA_029262975.1 Saprospiraceae bacterium | reverse complement strand
TCCCAGATTATTTTGCAGACATACCATCTCAATTAAAAATGATCCCTCTACACAACAAACAAAATGGGGGAATGATTATAGGTGGAGGCACTGATCTAATTGTTCAAAAACATGATCATATATTTGAGTCGCATATTGATCCCTATTTAAATAATGAAGCGTTAAAAACTATAAGTCTCAAAGGAAAGACATGTCATATTGGTGGTTCGGTAACTGCAACTCAGTTAATGGAATCTGAAGATTTAAAAAACATGTTTCCTGATCTGAAAAAGTTTTTAAAACTCGTCGCTTCCACACCGATTAGAAATACAGGCACATTAGCTGGCAATCTTGTTAATGCTTCGCCAATTGGAGATTTGACAGCATTCTTCCTGGCATTAAACAGTACAGTTGTCCTGGGTGGAAGTTCTAATGGGAATAGAGAGTTACCATTGAAAGACTTTTATAAAAGTTATAAGAAAGTGGACATGAATAAAGATGAACATCTTTCATCAATTTATTTCCAAATCCTCAATAACAACACACATTTTAATTTTGAAAAAGTAAGCAAGAGAACTTATTTGGATATTGCGAGTGTAAACTCTGCAATGAGTATTTCATTGGATGATAATAAAATTATTGATATTCATATTTCAGCTGGAGGAGTGGCACCTATTCCAAGGTATTTGAAAAAAACACGTGAGGCGCTACTTAATAAAGAGGTAAATGAATCAAATGTATTGACGGCTCTACTTGTCATGCAAAGTGAAATAAGCCCTATCAGTGATGCACGTGGTTCTGAATCCTATAAAAGACTGTTATTGCGGCAGTTAGTATGGGCTCATTTTACGAAATTATATCCACAAAGATTTGAATTAGAAATATTGCAAAAGTCAGAAGAATATTAATCTTAAATTATGCAAAACATTGATTCAATAGGTCATGTTAAAGGCAGTTCGATTTATCTCGATGATATAGCTGTTCCATCTACTACTTTATTTGCATTGCCTTTTGATTCCAATTGTGCACACGCAAAAATTAAAAGTGTAGATTATACTAAAGCAGAACAGATTCCGGGCGTAATAAAGATTATAACGTCTAAAGATATTCCAGGAGAAAATCAAATCGGAGGTATACTGCCTGATGAGCCTTTATTAGCAGAAGATGAAATTCATTTTTGGGGAATGCCTATTGCAATTATTATTGCAGAATCTGAATATATTGCCCGAAAGGCACGAGAACAAATAGATATTGTTGTTGAAGAACTTCCTGTAATAGTAGATCCGAGAGTTGCGAGAAAAAAGGGTCAATTAATTGCTCCACCGAGGACATTTGAATTGGGGAATGTAGATGAGACCTGGGCAAATTGTGAACACGTGATTGAAGGACGGGCAGATACGAATGGACAAGAACATTTGTACATTGAAACACAGGGAGCTTTTGCAAACCCAATGGAGAATGGGCATATCAGGATTTCCTCCTCAACACAGGGCCCTACTATTGTTCAAAAGACGGTGGCCAGGGTGTTAGGAATACCCATGCATAAAGTCGAGGTAGACGTTACGAGACTTGGAGGTGGATTTGGCGGTAAAGAAGATCAGGCAACTGCTTGGGCTGTAATGGTAGCCCTGGCGGCACAAATTCTAAATAAACCGGTAAAATTTGCAATGCATCGCATGGACGATATGCGCATGACCGGAAAGAGACATCCTTAGAGCTCAGACTACAAAATCGGTCTATCGGCAGACCTTAAAATATTGGCATACGAAGTTACTTTTAATCAGAATGCCGGTGCCGCGGCAGACCTTTCTCCCGCTGTCTTGGAAAGAACCATGTATCATGCAACTAATTCGTATTTCATACCTCATGTCAGAGCTACAGCCTATAGCTGCAAAACCAATCTTCCTCCCAATACTGCTTTCCGTGGTTTTGGCGGTCCACAGGGCATGTTTGTAATTGAATCTGCCATTCAAAATGCTGCAGATACGCTCGGGATAAGAGCACGAGAAATTCAAGCTGCAAATTTGATCCAGGATCAAGATGAATTTTCCTATGGCCAAATTCTCGATAATAGTAATGCCCGGAAATCATGGAATGCTGCTTTAGCTACTTATGATATTGACGCGCTTGAAAATGATGTCGAACAATTTAATAAAAGGAACAAAAATTTCAAAAAAGGAATTGCAGTAATGCCGGTCTGTTTTGGTATTTCATTCACTAATACACCGATGAATCACGCAAGGGCATTGGTGCACATATATCAGGATGGCAGTGTAGGTATCAGTACGGGAGGTGTAGAAATGGGGCAAGGATTAAATACTAAGATGGTCCAGGTAGCCATGAAAGTATTTGGAGTTAAAGCGGACAGAATTAAACTCGAATCAACCAATACGACAAGAGTAGCTAATACATCACCATCGGCCGCCAGTTCTACAGCAGATCTAAATGGAAAAGCCCTGGAGATCGCATGTACTGAACTTTTAGAAAGATTGGTAAACACCGCATCCAAGCATCTTGAAATTGCTAAGGCTGATCTTTCCATTAAAAACGAAAAAGTATTTTGTAACGATAAAGAATCTAAATTGAATTGGGAAGAATTAGTCAGGCTGGCATTCCTGGATCGAGTTTGTCTTACTGAGAATGGCCACTATGCCACCCCTAAAATCCATTTTGATAAATCAATTGAAAAGGGACATCCTTTTGCCTATTATGTCTATGGTACAGCTATCATCGGGACAACGATTGATTGCTTGAGAGGCACCTACAATTTTGATTATGTGAAGCTGGTTCATGACTTTGGAAAAAGCATGAATACTGCTGTTGACAATGGGCAAGTTGAAGGTGGCTTAGTACAAGGAATAGGATGGATGACCTTGGAAGAAATGCTGTATGATACTAAAGGAAGGCTGATGACAAATGCTTTATCTACCTATAAAATACCCGACATCTATTCTGTACCCAGGGATGTAGAAATAAAAGCTTTAGAAACAGAAGGACATCCTATGGCGATCAGAAGGTCCAAAGCAACCGGTGAACCACCTTTGATGTATGGAATCGGCGCATATTTTGCCATTCAAAATGCCATTCGCGCCTTCAATTCTAATTATAAATGTGCATTTGATGCACCCTTTACTCCGGAGAAAGTGTTAATGGCCCTATACAATAAATCAAAAAATTCAACTGGTGCGAATCATCAAGAA
>JAJCYJ010000014.1 GCA_029262975.1 Saprospiraceae bacterium | reverse complement strand
ACATAATCTGATATTCATTCCCTTAATAATGAAATTTAAAAATAAAAACAGTATTCCAAACCTGAGCTTAAATAAGTTCACACAAATATTAATGCAAAACGGTTCATTGTTAGAATTGAAAAAAATCAAACTAAAATTTCTCTACGAATACATCCAATACTTTGGAACGTACCAGTCTAAAAAAGGTAAAAACACATATTTGGAAAAGTTATATAAGTTAAACTAAGGTTGATGCCAATGCGATAGCTATCGGGAGAGTCAGGTGCTTGTGTTGTGAATCAACTTTTGTTGCAAATCATCATATCTTTTTACGTTCTCTATGTATTTGTGGCTTTTCATGCTCTTAATTTTCATTTCCATTCTTCTGACATGTGTGTATTCTTCTCCTTTAAAGCTTAAATATAATTGCCAGTCGGAAGCTTGACTTGTATAGCTCTTTGCATATTTAACTGAATTATGATTTTCTATTCTTTGTTCGAGATCATTATAACAAGCGCCGACATAATATTTGTCCAGACTCTTGCTATAAAGGATGTAACAATGTGCCATAAGCTGTATAAAAAAGGGGAGCACTTTTGACAGTATCTCCCCCGATATTTAGTGGGCCCACAGGGACTTGAACCCCAGACCCCCTGATTATGAGTCAGGTGCTCTAACCAGCTGAGCTATAGGCCCGGTAAAAAGTGTGAGTCTATGTCTAAGAATGGGCGTGACCCGCCTTCTAACAACATACTCCCGCTTTTTCGGATCGCAAAACTAAGACTTTGTCCGCAATGATGTTATCATATAGTCAAAAATGTGCTCGCGAAATTATTCTTGCTCCTGGCTTTAATTCTTCAGGACCGTTTCTCTCTGCCATACCGGTTACTCAAATGCATTATAGCGCTGTTGTAATAGCGCATTTGTCTCACCAGCTTTTATTTCTCCTATCATCGCTCCCAACTCCTGGGAAGCTTCGGGATCGTCTTCCATTAAGTCGAGCTTCAAGTTGTAAATCGTGTTGGTCGAAGTGAACTTGTAAAATATATTTTGCCCAGGATCGGTCGCGATACGCTTTAGGTTTTTTGCCCTGTCAACAATAGTCTCAGCATCTTGGCCAGCCAATAAATGATAATAGGATTCATAAAAATTAAAGACAGTGAATAAACTAATCGATGTCAGACGCTCATCAAAATAGGACAGATGCGTCGGGTCATTAGATGACGAAAGAATTTTGGCTACTGCATTCGTCAATTGTGCCGTTTTCTCTTTTTTGAGTTTGATCGCTTCTGCTAAGCCCGCCGCCGGATCAATCTTTGCCAATGTCTCTAGGGCATCACTGATCACCTTATAAGATTGTTCTTTTGCCAGCACTTCTGTTAACAAGCCAGACATGTCTACGCCCGTTGCTCCATTTAGTTTTTTCAGCGCAGCTCCCCGCACTGCAGAATGTGGATCTTCTTTTGATAACACGATCAACTTGTCCACAAGGTCCTGTCGACCCGACAACACAAGGTTTTCTACAGCTAATTTGCGGATAGAAAAATGGTTATCTCCAAGTGCCTGAATGAGTACATCCTTTGCTTCCTTCTTTGTCCGGATTTTATTGATCGCTTCCCGGCGATGGATATAAGTCCCGGCCCACAGATACTGATTCTTATATTGGGCAGTCGTCTTGGACTCCCGCTTGGTCATCAGTAATTCATCGTATTTGTCAAATACGATAAGGGCAGGTTCTTCGTCATATGCTAACTCAATTTCAAAATTTCGCTCATCAATCGTAAAGTCAAATTGTGTTTCTTCTCCACTCGCATTATATACACTCACAGTCGTCGGTAATATATAAATCGGTGCGGCATTGTCAGTGTTCTGGGTTTGATCGACATTGATTGTTAGACTATTAGTAGCCATATTATAATCATATGCTAACTCTAATGCGGGATGTCCCGGTTCAAAGTACCACTGGTCAAAAAACCATTGCAAGTCAAGGCCTGTCACATCTTCAAAAGCAAGGCGCAATTCATCTATCTCTACAGCTGTATGGATATTGTCGACAAGATATTTGTGCAACGATTGATAAAAAGCCTCATCTCCTACTTCCTTTCTCAACATATGCAGGACCAGTCCTCCTTTGTTATAGGAATGACCGTCAAACATATCTTCCTTATTGTTGTATCCATAGTGTATCAGCGGATGGGTACCGGACTGCATGATGGAAGCAAGATATCCCTGCTTCTCATTGTTGCGCTGAAAGCCCGCGGCATCAAGACCATATTTATGTTCCTGCCACAAGTATTCACTGTAATTAGCAAATCCTTCATTTAAGGTAAGGTTGGCCCAGCTTTCACAGGTAACCAGGTTTCCAAACCAATGATGAAATAGTTCATGTGCGACAATGTAATCGTTGCCGTCATCTATAAGTTCACGGTCCGTCTTTTGGACAAATTCTCCAAAGATTACTGCCGTTGTATTTTCCATAGCACCGGACACATAGTCCCTGGTGATGATTTGGCTGTATTTGTCCCACGGATATGGATAGTCTATCAAGTCCGCAAAGAATCGGACCATTTCCGGGGTGTGGGCAAATATTTGTTTTGCATAGGGTGCATATTCTTTTTCGACATAATATTCATAAAGCAACCCGTCGACTTCTTCACGCACAACAGCAAAATCTCCAACTGCACACATCACTAAATAAGGTGCATGTGGTTTTGTCATCTTCCAGAAGTCAGTACGGGTGCCATCAGCATTAGCTTTGCTGGAAGCAAGGGCACCATTGGAAAGGGTGACATATTTATCATCGACCGTAATACTGATATTATGCGTCAGATTTTCGTTTGGTTTATCAATCGTAGGAAACCAACGAGAATTATTTTCAGTCTCTCCCTGAGTCCAAATCTGTTGAGGTTTATTGCCTTCTTCTCCCCTCGGGTTAATAAAAAACAAACCCTTGTCGCTCGTAATTGCAGCACTTCCTCCCTCAGGGCCTTCGGATGGTTTCGCTATATAGTCTATGGTAATTATTAGCTCCTCTTCACTGGTATAATTTCTGTTCAGATCAATGGCCAGTTCATATCCATCATATTCGTATGAATACATTCTTCCATTAGGGTCTGTAATAGATTTAATTTCAAAACCCTTTGCATCAAGCATGAGCCTATCCTGATCATAAAAGTAAGGATGCAATTGTAAGTCCGCTTTGCCCAATACATGTTCCTTAGACCAATCAAATCTCAAATCCAGATCCATATGGATTAAATCCCAGTCTCTGTCAGCAGCAGCCTGGTAGACAGGCAAAACATATCCGCGGGGTGCAGTAACTTGCAACTCCGGCAGGGTTCGTTCTTCAGTATATTCTTCT
>JAJCYJ010000013.1 GCA_029262975.1 Saprospiraceae bacterium | reverse complement strand
TTAGGGTCTGTAAGGCAGTAAAATGAATAACCCCTTAGAGAATCATCTTAATTAATTTCACAATCTTCCATAGTTACGGTAATGTTGGATTGTGCGCCCGTTTGAAATCCTGGATTGAATATTACTTCATTCACTGCTTTCAAGTTTACTGAAGAATTAGATCCGGTAATGACAGACCCATTTGTTAGGATAGACACCTTCAAATGTTCATCAGTACCATCCGGAATTACCTCATTCATGTATACCAATGAATTTGACATTTGGCTGCATGGGCATAATTAACACAGCGAGCCACCACAATCTATATCTGTCTCATCACCATTCATGACACCATCGCTGCAAGGGTCACAATTGTTCTGACATGGAAGCATCAACGTAGTAGCTGAATCACATGCCGGGTCTCCCTGATCGTAAGTGACACATGCCATATTTGTCTGATAAAACACTGAACGCACAAGTATATCATCTACATACCAGCCTACGCCACCAGTATTACTATCTTCTCCGAAGACAAATCTTATCAAAACAGTAGCATTGTCAAATGACGAAAGATCAACTTTTGTCTCTACGAACCCTCCGCTATTTCCTGTGAAAGCAGGGCGATTAGCAATAAAGGGATTTGCACCATTACCGAGTCCGCCATTATATCCGTTTTGAATCATATGACTTCCCAAATCCTCCCAATTGGTTCCATTGTCAGTCGAGATCTCAACAAATCCGCCATCCCATCCTTGCTCAGTGTTGTATAAGTGAGAAAATGTAAGTTCGGAAGAAGAGCCCAGTACGATGGGTTCAGAAACAATGAAATTGGTATTAACTTCATTTCCAGGATCAGGAGAAAACCAAGAGTTCGTAGGAGAGTTGGATTGGTCCGTAGTAAGACTCCATGTCTCGGGACCTGTTTGGTTATCAATCGTCCAGCTAGCCGTGCCCCCTTCCAGGTCGTCAGTGAATAAATCTTCAGAAAATGAAAGGATATCAGACTTTGCTTTGAAGCTACAGCTAATCATCTGGTCCGGATTAACAGTACCATGATTTAGTGTAATAACATTGTTATTCTCCGTGCCACAAGTAAGTGAATTGTCAATATATAGCCATGTTGGATCAAGTACATCAGTTACGATTACATTGGTAATCGGTACATCATAAAAGCTCGTAAACTTAATCATATATTCTATTGTATCACCTGAACTTGCCTGGACTGAGGCAGTTGACTTTTCAATCTTGATAGTATTTCGACAGTTTATAAATGCCGGGTTCGTAAAATAACTGATGGCATTAGCTCTTTTTCCAACCACACCCTGATTATTAATAGCCTGTACAGAAAACCATATCGTTTCTTCTACTGGCAAATCAGATATCTCATAAGACAAACTGGCTGTCGTACCAATGATCTCCATATATTTTTCACCTAACTGGTATACGTTATATTGATCAGCGCCTGATACAGCATTCCATGTCAACGTAACTCCAGTCTGACAAGGATTAGTTGTCGATATGTTGCCAGGTAACGAAATGATAGAAAATTTTGCATCGGAAATATCGGATTTAGCTCCTCTTGTGACTCGTACCAAAGTTTCTCCTGTGACTACATTGGGTGTGGTCCAACTCATTAACCTGGTTGCACCGTTTACACCAGAGGCTATAGATGTCCATGATCCTCCGTTATTGGTGGAATAATCAATATTGAAAGTGCCTTGATTCCCTATTGCATCCCAATGAATTAACTGGGACTGTCCTGGTACCAGGCCTTCTCCGCCATTTGGATAGGTCACCTTAATTTCGTCGTATAAAAATGACCAAACAACATAATATTCCTGCACACCCACAGGAATAGATGTGCCCTGAACTGCAAGGTTGTATGCTCCGGCACCAGGATTATTAATCGCAACTTGTTCCATATTATTACGGTTATCAACTCCCCTGGTGGCTGGTAAATCTAGCGTGGTCGCGTCTGGCGTATGATCCAATACCCATGGATCACGTCTTATTGAAAGTGGATCAATTAAATGTATATCAAGATTATTAACAAGTGCAATACTTGAATTAACTGCTCCTGCAGGGTCCACCCAATATACCATAACACGCACCTCTGCCACCCCGGCGGGAACATTGATCGTGTGATTTTGTGTTACACCTTGTGATAAAGAAGAAGAAAGGTATGTCTGATCCTCCAAGATTTGTAATGCCTGATATGCATCTATTCTACCCCACCCGAATTTAAAATCAGGGCCCGTATTACCCATATCTTTAGCCGAATTGAGTACTACAGCTTTCAAAAATCCCGTATTGGGATTTGCACCTCCATTAAGCGCACGATAAGCATGATATAACTGAGCAAAACTGCCCGCCATAGTGGGTGCTGCAGACGAAGTGCCACCAAATGTTTGATAAGAATTGTTCGTACTTGTTGATCTTTCATTTTGACCATGAGCAGAGATATCAGGCTTAATTCGTCCATCATGGGCCGGACCTCTGCTACTCGATCCTACCAGGTTTGCGTTAGCAAATAAATTAGCTACAGCCATTACATTCTTTCCTTGCTTATGGCCACCGGTAATATTACCCCATTGTGTACCTGCCCCATAACCACAGTCATTGCCATTCGAATTTCCAGCAGAAAAAACGTGCATAAGATTCGGATTATCGATCATTTGCTGATCTACACGTTGGGTGGTGGTGGTATATCCGGCATTACAACCATTGCTATATGATGAATTAGTTATGACTACATCATTGTTTTGATGCAAGTCAAGGGTATTATCGGTGAATGTGGATTCATAATTTGTAACATAAACATTTGCTCCTGAAGCCCCTCCTTCAACATCCGGTTCCAGATTTCCTGCTCCGGCAAATACACCGGCAACACCATCACCATGCGTACCTGTATTAGAACCACCTGTAAAATCAAATAATCGCCCTTGAAAATCTATATGCGGTCCCACAACCCCATCATCACGCACTTGTATGTTGACGCCGGCACCATTATATCTTAGCCCTCCTGCTATCTCACTGTCTATGAGATTGGCACGCTGAAGGGTTCTCCCTCCGGTATCTTCAGGTTCTCCAGGATCTGGCCCAATATCCAGGTATTGTACAAATGGCAATGACGCAATACTGAGAATTTCGGCTGTCGAAACAGTTGTAAAAATATAGGGAAAATGAATGTCTTTCTTTGCAAAAGTGAGTCCCTCATCTTGTAACCTGGTAATAAATAAGTCAGGGTTAGACAACGAGTAAGTCTTTATCATGACTTTTATCTGATTACCAGGAGCGTTAGCCCAGTCTGGCCACGAATTGTTCAATAAGCGCTGATCCAGTTTGTCTTCTCTTTCCACAGCAACTACACTTCTTATATCAAAACTTAAAAATTGAGATGTATTATAATTATCAGGTACTGCGACCAGGTAAACATTGTAAGGAACATATTCCATTATTTGCAATCCCGTTGACTTAAACCGCTCCTGTTCTTCTACTGTCGGAATGGCATTAAATTGAACATACCTGTAGTAGTATCCGTCAATGATCTCATCACTTCCAACCTCAGGGTTGGTGGCAAATTTTTGAACATTTTCAACCAAGACTTTGTCTCCGGATGAAAATTTAACAACTGTTCCATCAATCTGAGCAGATATTTTGAACACGTGAAATAGACATATGTATATGCAAATCGATATTAGTTTCCTCATTTTCTGCTTTTCGACTGATCTGAAAAGACGGCAAATTAAGAAAATTGATCTCGCTTATGCAAATCTTCTTTAAGGATGAATTCTATTTGATATTTGAAATGTACGAACTACACTATTCCCAAGATGATCAACCGCAGTGATTGTCTGTACGCCTTCTTGTCTAATCAAAGTTAATTCATGAAAATATTCTGTTTTGCCCAAATATTCTTTGCCCAGATACCAATATACTTTCGCATTGTTTTGTCTATGTGCTAATTTTATAACGACTCCCTGTTGTTCACTATTTAAATCTTTTGGTAAGAAGACAATATCATTATGAAGGGGATAGATAAATTCCATATCCAGATTGGATGCTGCATTATAGCATGAAGGATCTACTGGAGGTAATGAATGGAATTCAGGATGTGCACGATGATAGTATTGTGTTACGGCAGGTGGCAATTCAAAGTATGTTCGTAAACTGGCTTCTTCTGTTAAAGTACATGAAGGATCAACCCGGTATGTACCATTTGCATTGACATAATGCTGTGTATGATAAGGGCATGAAGGACTATTTTCTGATTGTAGTGGAAGATAATAGGCTAATATATTTTTACAATTCGGTCCTGCCAGATGGCCGGACTCCTTGCAAATATTCAGATAACCCATTTCTGCATAAGGGGGATCGAACCAATAACCTTCCTGATCTAAAATACCGGTTATAGCGAACAATAATCTTCCTGCAGCTGCTGTACCAATGATTCCATCTCTTCCTTCGCCATCAGCATTTCCTACCCAGGTTGCAATCGTATATTCAGGCGTAACACCAACAGCCCAGGCATCCCGGTGCCCATAGCTTGTACCAGTCTTCCAGGCTATAGGAAATCTGCTTTGAATCCGCTGCCAGTTACCTTCTTCATCAGGTCTGGAGACGTCTTTCAATGCTTCAAAAGTTTGAAAAATTGCCGCTTTAGAAAGTGTTTCATTTTTCCCATTTTCCAATAGTACTGAACCCATTCTCTGGTATGCATGCGCCAAATCCCAAAGCGTCACTTCGCCACCCCCGAGTATCAATGATAGCCCGTAATGATCTGGACCATTAGAAAGTGTAGTTATCCCTTGATCTCTTAATCTATATAATAATTTATCAACACCATAATCCTGAAGCATACGCACTGCAGGTACATTTAGAGACCTCTTCAGAGCCTCATCAGCATGCAATGCCCCACTAAAAGATTTATTGTAATTAGAAGGATTAAACCCTGAAATATAAGTTGGAATGTCCAGCACAAGTCCTTTCGGGCTAATCATCCCTTCATTAATCATATGTGCATAAAGAAAGGGTTTTAAAATAGAACCAGAACTTCGCTGTGCCTGAATCATGTCAACCGATTTTTCCTCTGAAGTACTCGGAATATTACCATGATATGCCAGGACATCTCCGGTTCTTGTATTCAGGATGAGAACGCCAGCATTAAATATTTCGTTATCACGCCACTCAGTATAAAGACGATCCATTACATCACCTACTCCCTTTTGTAGCGCTGAGTGTATCGTCCCACTTTTGACTGATCCTTGCTGATGATTTTTTATAAAGTCAAGGTAATGTGACGCATAATTAGGCAATGAATATATTTTCGACGGCAATGGTTCTTCCAAAGCAGCCTCATGCCCAATCGTATCCAGTATGCCATTTTGTAATAATTTATCCAACAGAATATTTCGCTTTTGCAACAATTGAGCTCGATTACGATTAACATGAATCATCGAAGGTGCATTGGGAAGCACTGCCATGGTAGCAGCCTCGGACCAGGATAACTGATCCGGGGATTTCTTGTAGTACCTCCAACAAGCTGCTTCAAGTCCGACAACATTTCCTCCGAATGGGGCCAGCGAAGAATACCATTTTAGAATGTCTTTCTTTTTCTGCCAGGTCTCTAATCGCAACGCAAAATTGATTTCCTTTATCTTATTCCAGAATGTCCGGTCATGATGATCAGCTGCAAGTCTCGCCAATTGCATCGTAAGTGTGCTGGCTCCACTTACGATCTTACCGGCCATTACATTTTGTCTGATCGCACGTGCTAAAGAAACCGGGTCAACTCCCGGATGATCATAAAATCTTTTATCCTCATAAGCTAACAGGGACTGTTCGAATTTAAAAGGCACCTCCTTTATAATTGGAAATCTCCATTGATGATCATCAGCTATACGTGCTGAAAGCAATCGACCCTCGTGATCATTGACAATTGTACTATACGGTAATTGTAAAAAAACCAGCGATACTGGTCTTAAGAACCACCCAGTAACTACAATAAAAAGTATTATGCCTGCTCTTTTTTTCAAATCATACGATTAGAACGATTAATACCAACTTTCATTAAAATTTAAATTTTGTTTTGATTGTTCCATCATTAAATTTCAATTCACTTCCCTTTTTATCACTTTCACTTTCTTGCCTTTACTGTGTGCACGTACGCTTTTGTCATACATTGCCTCAACCACAACAGGTGGAAGAAAATAGGTTCCAGCATAGGCGGCATTCAATTGCACAATATATTTTTTCGAATTAGTGAGGTCGAAAAAAGTATGGATACGATCATCCCGAATATCCTGAAAATCAAAACCGTCTTGAGCAAATCCCTGGACTTCATTTAATCGACCACTACGGATTTCCCACCCACTGGGAACAATTTGAGTAAGGGCCATTTCATCAAGTCTGGTACTTCGGGTATTTTGATTGTTAATGCTGATTTCTGCCAGAAAATCAGTCCCTTGTTCCAGGGATGAAATATCGAGTATAGTTCCATCAAGATTTTTATATTTTACAGATAGACGGACATGTTCATTGACGGCTAAGTCTTTGATCATGGCTTCAGGAGTTCGTTGTCCAGACAATTGAAATGATGCAAATAAGACCTTGTCTGACTTGTTGTCTATACTTATTCGTTTGGTTTGAACTTCATCCGGCTCAAATGCCAATGTAAAAATGGGTTTATCGTATTGTATGTCCTGCTCTTGTCCTGTACCTATATCGATGCTTGCATTAATATTGTCACTTTTGTATTCCTCAGCGACCTTTCCGACCGCCAATAATCCAAAAGCAATCGATTGAGTACTGTACCATGCAGAAGAATTAAGCCGGTCAGCAATTTGTTTAATTACTTCAAGCGATTGATTTTTTCGATCCAAAAAAGATAATGCTTGTGCGATCAGGGCCATATCACGCACTTCACTGCCATATGTATACCCCATATCACGATAGGGTTGAACTTCCATCTGGGCTCCTTTTATTATATCAAGTGCTATATTCGATTTACTGCTAATAGCATATGAAGCAGCTAAAAGGAATCTGCTCGTAGAAGTAAGTTCAGTCTGACTCCGCAACAGATTCATGGCACTCAGATTTGGTGCCCCCATTAAAGCAAGGGTATATAATCGGTATGCCTGGGTAAGTATCAATTGATTGTTATAATAACCCTTGGATTTATCGCCTATCCTGAAATTATTGGCCCGGGTTTTCTGGTCATCAGTCCATCTTCTAAGGACATCTCCTGGAACAAAATATCCTTTATCTTTTGCTTCTTTTAGAAAATGTCCAGCATAGGACGAAGCCCATTCATTTACCCTGCCACGAGAATTTGGCCAATATCGAAATCCTCCATTCGGGTGCTCCATCTTTAGAATCCTCTTGATGCCTGCATTTACATTCCTATCAATTTCTGAAGGTGAAACATAGTCTGTCAAGTCCTTCAGATACAGCTGAACGAAAGAAGCAGAAGTGGTCTGTTCGACACATCCATAAGGATATCGCACAAGGTAATTTACTCGTGAAGTAAGTTTTATGCTCGGTAAATGACTTAGCTCAATCGTAGCCTGATTGGACCCCGTTATACCAATTGGTTTGTAATCATTCATCCATTTTTCACCTGGTTGAATAGTAATATTTTTTACCTCACTAATGACAGGATTTGGATTTCTAATGTCCACTTCAATCTGCTGGCTCGAATTATATTTTCCGTTATATGCCTTTATATTAAGCCGTGCGATACCGGTAGTATTTGATACAATTGCATCGAAAGATGTAATCATTTCGCCTTGCTGACTGAATGATACAACACGTTGCTTATTAACAATGGAAATATTGTCGGATGATTCGATTTCAACAGTTACTTTTTGAACATCGTCCTCCATTGCAAATACAGAAACCGGAATGTTAATTTGTTCTCCGATTGAAATAACTCTCGGTATTGTGGGAAGCACCATAAGTGGCGACTTAACTGGAATAGCCGCTGACACGTGTCCAAAGGCCTTGTCATCTTTTGCAATAACCATAGCGCGCACGGAACCAATATAGTTTGGCATCTTAAATACATGGTTTTTATTTTCCCCAGGGCCGAGTCTAAAAGGGCCTTTTGAAAAGACGACTGGTTTAAATCTTATAGCTTTCTTCTCACCCTGTGTATCACCTTCATCGCCATCCCCACCGATACTTATTATTTTATCGACAGCTCCGTTTAGTCCATATAATATATCATCATAGACATCCCATGTCTTTACACCCAGGGATCTCTTCGCATAAAAGTAACCATGAGGATTCGGGGTCTGAAAATTTGTGAGATCAAGCAGACCTTCATCTACGATGGCTATAGTATAAGTCATCCCGTGTCCATCTTCTTCACTTACCGTCATGGTAAATGTTTCTTCGGGTTTAATCTGAGCGGGTATTTTTAATTTGGGCTTCAGATTTGACGCAGGGTCATTCACTATTATAGGTAGCACACCATACATCCGGATGGGAAGATCATTAGAGATTTGATCATATCCCTGGACCAGGCTGGCATGGGCATAGATATTAGGAGCCATTGATGGATTGGTTTTAAAAGCATATTCTGTACTGCCTTTTTTGCCATCAATCCATTCTTGTGAAATTACCTGATCCTCGCTCTCCAAAGAAATTAAGACTTTGGATCCCTCTTCG
>JAJCYJ010000012.1 GCA_029262975.1 Saprospiraceae bacterium | reverse complement strand
TACTTACTTAATGAAGACTTCTTTCTCATTCTCGCACTAATATTCTCGGTCTGATTTTTAATAGTTTTTGAGAAGCAATCCAAACACTACCGATTGTAATAATTAGTATTAAAGGAATCGACAATAAGGTGTTTTTCAAATCGAACACATACGGAAATTTAGCTAACCCCGCCCCTGATGCGAGTTGATCCATGGCTCCCGGAATTATCTGTAACGAAAGGGGCACTCCCACTACGATAGCCAGGATGGCAATAATTAGGGCCTTGATGGTTAGGGCAGCTTGCAGTTGCCGAGGTGTCATCCCAACAGCTTTTAGTATTCCGATATTTCTTTGGTTTTCCCGTATACTCATGACAGTATCATTAAAGACAGTGACAAAAAGTACACCTAAGAAAAGTAATGAAATTAGAATTAATACATCTTTGATACCTTTTAAAATCCCCTTAATTTGCCTGACAGATTCGGAACCTACTTCTATTTCATAAGAAGAGCCATAGGTCTGTAAAATATCTTCTCTAATATCCTCTGGATTCTCTCCTTTTTGAAGAATGATATCATACCAATTTAATTCGAATAACGGATTAATTTCCGTAATTCCTTCCAGACGCATTTTGAATCCCTGGCTCAGATTACTCAAGTTTTGATAGATCCCGGTTATATCGTAGGCAACCAATTGTCCTTCAAGAAATATTTGGATCGTATCGCCGATTGTCTTATTTAACTCTTTGGCACTGGTGACTCCGATTGAAATTTCATTCTCAAATACGGGGTGTCTCCCTTTCAGGTTTACCAACCCCAATTTTTCAAGTTCATCATCGTAAATAAAACCTACAAAAGTAGATGGTGCCTTGTCTTTCCGGGCAGGTAAGTTGGCTACATAGAATCCAGTTTTTACGATGGCCTTTATACGATCATCGTCCTCCTTGTCTTCCATGAATACATCTTCTTCATCCTCTTCAAGGTTGACTCCCTGCCTTACAAAAACATCCGTATTAGGATATCCCCAAGCAGGTCGATTATCATCAATGTTTAAGATAGAATTATCCCCGTTCGTATATAATAACTGTACAAAGACGACAAATAATAAACCGATAAACATGAGAAATGCTCGCTTCTTATTAGACATTAGCCACCTTAATCCGATAAAAAAAGGAAGTCTCGATCGGGCGTGTAAAGTGAAAATAGTAAACCTCGATCCTGCAAATGATTTTTGAGGAGGGCCACCATTCCTGATCGCCGTTACTGGTTGTATCTGCCCAGCCATTCTTGCTGTCCTGTATGTGATAAATGATATCCCAATTAAAAACGCGAAGAAAGTCCCTACAGAAGGGAGTAGAATAGAAATATCAAAATTAACCGTACCGATCGCTGCAATCAGAGATTTGAAAACTAATTGAGTCATAAAATGCCCAGCAAATAATCCAACAGGAACAGCAAGACATGTAATTAAAAAATATTGATATAGGTATATGGTGATAATGTTCTGATTAGTAAAGCCTTGTGCCTTAAGCATGCCGATCATTGTATAATCGGTTTTGATTGCACTACTGACCACTGAAGTTGTAATAATGAGGGTCACGATTATTCCAAAAATTGCAAATACAAGTAATAAGCCTCCTGTAACCTTGTATACAATTTGAAATACTTCTTTATAAAAATCATATAATGTGGCGTTGCCCAGGTATCCGAATTCATCGTAAAATCTAGCCCAGACTTTATCTGTCAATTCAGCATCCTTCAATCTTACACCCAGGGTAACTCCTGACAATTCACTCACATTATAAATCAGAGACAGGGCTCCCGGTGCCAACCAACCAGGAACGGGACTCATCAATCCGTTGGAATAATGAGCATCAACGACGACGGCTGAGATGCGTAAAGGAAATAGACCTTGTTCTGTTGGTACAAAAAGTGTATCCCCTACCACTAATCGGTCACTATTCTTCAAATGATTAGGAATCCATATTTCACCAGGTCCGGGAAAATCTTGTTCTCTACCTTCAAGAATATGCAATTGATCATGTTGTGTAGAATTTCCTAAGTGCTCGCGAAAAAAAACACCTACCGATAACTCCTCAGCATTATGAATCAGCCTTTTATTAATATTTCTGCCCATTCTCGGGGCTGAGACTTTTTCTACCTCTTTCTGTTGCAAAAACCATTTGCTGATATCTTCAGGATTGTGGACGTTCACATCAAACCTCATCATGATGTGGGAGGCATTCAACTTGGCATACAAATTCTCGAATGGTCGTTCCATCCCGAGTCCAATGCCGATCAGTGTAGAAAACATGAGCGCGGCCAGGGAAATACAAATACCCACTAACAAGGTTTGTATCTTCCTTCTTTTAATATTCGCCCACGTAATTAATAAGATGCTTTTCATAGTACACTCTCTGACACGCTACCAATCTTTTCCGGCTAACCATTGAAGCATTTCGGATTCCTTCTGTTCAAAATCCAAATTATCAGCAAATCGAAGTTCATCCTCAATTCGACCATCCTTCAGAAAAATTACTCTGTTTGCCCGACATGCTGATTTTATTTCATGGGTCACCATGACAATGCTCTGACCATTTTGATTAAGATCTGTTAAAATATCCAGTACAGCTTCTGATGATGAAGAGTTGAGGTTTCCTGTCGGCTCATCGGCCATGATCACTTTAGGATTATTGATAACTGCCCTGGCCAT
>JAJCYJ010000011.1 GCA_029262975.1 Saprospiraceae bacterium | reverse complement strand
AATAATTGTGAAATGTGATAATGCCATATAAATGTCCCTTGGGAAATCTTGCGTACCAATGCGATGGGTTAAAACCCAACGCTTAATAAGAAGCACTCCTTCAGAGCTGGGATTTCGTTACAAATTGAAATGATCTGTTCCAGTCATCATTTCCCTGAAAGGGAAAATATTCCTAGCGAAGGGTTTTAACCCTTCTTAATCATGGCATATTTAATTAGAGCCCTGGAGGGGCGAAACATTTTAGCCAGGGTCGTAAGACCCTGGATTCATAGGGTAGAAATATAAGCTCTGTAGGAGCGACAGACTAGCACAATTTATTTGCTGTCATAAACATATGAATTGCACCAATTATGCTTTAGTTGTTAGTAAGTATTTATATAAGGGAAATGGCAGTTTTATTATATTCTGTGAATCAACCTGAAATTAATTTGTAAGAATAATTAATCCATTCTATTAATTCCTCATTTACATCTGCAGGCTCATCGATGGCAATGACATAAACATATCTCCTCTTCGATGTTTGCAATGATTTTTTTATAATAGGTATATCAAGAAAGTAATCTAAAAAAAACTCGACCTCAATCCATTTCGTTTTTAATTTTATTGCCAGGAAAGTGCTCTTTGTTTTATAAAATATAACGTCCGGAGGTACTGCTTCTCTACGATATTTTGGCAGCTTTAATTCGTTATGCAAGTGATGATACAGTGATTGTATCTTGCTACTTCTTTTATCCAATAGACTTTCAATAGATATTTTATAGCATCCGTGTACTTGGTTGGTGTTTTTAAATTGTCTGGTACATTCAGGACAAGCCCACATATTTCTTTGTTAACTTTATTAGATTTTAAAGGTACTCCGCCCTTGGCAGTTGATGTGCCTAAATATTACTCTTACTCTTGGCTTCTGTATATTTTTTTGTTCGATGTGTCTGTGATGAAGCAATTTGATATTAGCTAATTTGTTTTTAAGGATGGTTTGATGCTCATTTTCTCTCTGAAGCAGAGCGAAGAATTTAAATACTGTCCAGTCCAAATCAAAAAAACCTTTCTTAAAAAAACAATCGATCCTCATTAATAAAAGGCCGTAAAATCTGATAGGCACCAGAATTAACATCTTCATAATGCCGCCACACGAAATTGGCTACCCAATCGATGAACATCAGGCGTTCATTATTGTGGCTTTGTTGTGGCGAGTAATTGATTTCTACTTCTGAATTCATGTTTAACCAGACTTCTGATTTTATCATATCCGAACAGCTATTTTGACTACCCCGAGGAACACTACGTTGGTCTGGGATGATATTTACGCTAGCACAAGGTGCTATATGCGGACAGAGTCCCATTTTTACCATATGATTGTACAGAACATCGTCATTACCTGTATCAGCGATGCGACTGGGAGCATGGGCTTATGAGGCGGTTATCGCGCCAATCGTGATATCATTATTCCAATCAAATAATTCTGAAATTTGTCTGGCGATGGTTTCAGCCCTTCGACCTCGCATTTTAGCACCCTTCACTTCTTTTTTTTTACCATTTCTGTCTTTGTGGAATTTGTTGACGAAACGGTTAATATGCTTGTTTTTGTAAGAAGGTAAAATGATGTAAGCGAGCGTAAAGAATTTGCTTGATCCGCCCCGACGATATGGCAAAGCCAATCTCCAACCCAAATCACCACTTTCATCTAAATAAACATCATGTTGCATTAAAGTGATCCGAATTCAGAATTTTATAATTTAAAAGAGGCCTTTAATCACTGATTAAAGACCCCCTGCATTTTAAAAGAAGCAACCCACGGAAGACGTACTTACAGCACGTTTAGGATAAATGACACTTTTCAATCACTCGTCCCAACTAGGTGGGATTTTTAACTCTTCTCAACTATAAAGTTACTACATAATTATCAAATAGTCCACTAGTCATGACAACACGAACACCACTATCAAAACAGCTGAGCCATATATGTGGTTCCTAAAAGCGCCGAGAATGTTCTATTTCAGATTTTACCTAGTTTGGTGACAAAACCTGAATCTCATCTCATATTTAATATGATCGTATAATATTCTTTATTTTTCTCCTGAACTATTAAAGCTTATTGCTACTTTTATTAATATTCCTGTGCTACGAGCAATATTTTGATTCTACAGTGGAAAGTGGTGATAAATAATTTTATTAAAGCGATTATTATGTATCTGCACCCATTATGTGATTACAAACGGTTGTGGTACTGCAATCAGTGAATATAGTATGACTGGGTAGATGAGGTAGGGTCAAAATAGATAAAGAAAATAGGCGCCACTCATGGTGATAGTGGTGAGTATTTAGAAGTTGTGTTTAATTTGGGATACAACTCTGCAAATTAGTATAGATAATCAGGAAAGAAATTGAAATATTGCTGTCTTATGGTTTCTTGACTCTACTGATGCTAAAGATTGTAAATGATTTTATTTTAAAATCGCATTTTCAATAAATGATGCCTGGAAAAATTCGGATTTCACCGGTTTGTTTTTCCTATGTTTTGTAAGTAAATTGTTAGAATTAACCTTAAATGAACAAATATCATGAGTGAGAACATTATTTTAAAGCAGAATCCCAAAATTGAATTCCAACTTCTTGATAATGGATTTAATTTAATTGATGGACAAACAGAACGAAATTCCGGCTTTTACTCTTATAATGATTTACAATCCATTGAATTAAATAGTGCTTGGTTTCCTAGGCTATCCAAATGGTTAAGAAGTATTACGTGGATAATTAATGGAGTTCCATATTTTCCAGATGCAGAAACTTGTAAAAAAGCTAACCTCATTTTTCATTTTAGAAAAACGAAGATTGGTATATGGCT
>JAJCYJ010000010.1 GCA_029262975.1 Saprospiraceae bacterium | reverse complement strand
ATGTGACCTCCCCTGACAGCATCAGGCTTGATCATAGTAAATGTTACATTTCCTGTCATGTTATTTTTTATATGAGGCCGCAAAAGTATGAAAAGGAATCATGGGACCCAAGATCAGCGCTTTTTTTGTTTTTAGGTCCTTGGACATCAACAAGCTTCCTTCATATCGGGATCAACTTAATAGTCACATATCATGAATCTATAATGCACAATTTAATGGGAGCATACAATCATCGATGCTTTAATATGGTGCTGGCCAATACATTGAGTACAAACAAAGCCTGGGCTACAAGTGCTATAACGACTATCAGTGGTAGTAATCTATATTCGTTGTCGATTAGGTGGTACTGATAGTCGCCCAAGTTGGCTATGTAAAAAACAAACATAAGAGAACTTATCACATGCAGTCTTGTCATCCAATTAACTAACTTGTAATTTCGAAGTGCCCAATATATCAATCCAATTACAGCAAATGAACTGGAAATTCTGATCCAAATATCAAATTGACGGACAATAAAGTAAGTGTCGTGCATTTGCAGGTCAAAATTCTGATTGCCAAAAAATATCATCACCAGGCAAAATGCCGGAAGCAAAATCCAGAAATACAGATACGGTACTTTTGTAATCGACTTCATTTGAAAAAAGTAGTTAGTTTAATTACTATCATACTAAAACGATTTTTGGAAATATCCGGATATATCCACAACTATAAATATTTTATAAAAAGAATCAAGCATTGAAAGACTGAAAAAAACATGAAGAAATTGAATGCTAAATTATCGTAGGTATCGTGCCGCCGTCAACTCTTACGGCCGCACCATTCGTAGCAGCTGCGAGTGGACTACAAAGGTAGACGACCATATTTGCCACTTCTTCTGTTGTTGCAAATCTTTTCAAAAGGGAGGAAGGTCGCATATTTTCAAAAAAATCTTTTTCAATTTCATCCTTGGATAAACTTTTTTCTCTGGCTAAGTCTCCGATGAAGTTGGCAGCTCCTTCAGACATTGTGGAACCAGGTAAAACACTATTGACAGTTACATTACTGCCTTTAGTCAATCTCGCCAAGCCACTTGCAACAGCTATTTGTGCGGTTTTAGTCATGCCATAATGAATCATTTCTTCCGGGATCTGAATGCCTGATTCACTTGAAATAAATATGATTCTACCCCAATTTCTTTTTAGCATTTTTGGAAAATAAGATCGACTCAGTCGAATACCACTCATCACATTTATTTCAAATAGTCTATTCCAATCTTCGTCTTTAATTTCTTCAAATATTTTAGGTTCGAAAATGCCTACATTATTTATTAAAATATCGACTTCTTCTATTGTATCTAAGAGTTGGTTTACCTCTTTAACTTTTCCAAAATCAGCAGCGACTCCGGTCACTTCAACTAGCGGATAGCATTTGCTGATCTCTTTAACAGCTTTGTCGACGCGGTTTTTTGTTCTGCCATTGATGATCACATGGGCACCTTCTGCCGCAAGTCCTTTGGCTATTGAATATCCGATACCAGCAGTAGACCCTGTAATTAGGGCTGTCTTATTCTTTAATTTTAAATCCATTTAATTAATTTGTTATGCCCAACTTATTCGAGTTGAATATTATATAAATTATTATAGGTAGGTGTGTCAAATAAAACTTCCGTATAACATCTTTTCTTTGATATATATATTATTCAAATAACGGTTAAAATCTGCAATTTATAATTTAGAAAGCAAAGGAGACGGCTTACTCATACTGACCGTAATTAGAATTATTGAATATTGTAAAACAAGATGTTGTTATCGTGGTATATTAATCAGATGAAAAGTCTTATTTAAATTACCAGGATACCGCACCAATTAATTTTTTCCCAAGAAGCGTAAGTTCAGCAGCAGGATATTTTGTCTGCTCCCAGTTACGAGGGTCTCCCGGAAAGGGATATCCTTCAGGTATCACACGATCTTGCCATGACTTTATTCTCCATTGGCACAATTCTTCATTTTGTGGTTGTGCTGGTGTCATGGCAATATACTGGGCTAATCTTGGGGAGTTAGAATTATTCGGTCTGATACCATGTGCGAGCATACTGTCCCATACTAATAAGTCTCCGGCTTCGAGCCCGACTTTTATAATTTCTAATCCTGAAGTATCCGGTTTGAATGGGTCACGGTCTTTAGGTTGCGACTTCACCCATTGATCGAAATCGCGGTACAACTGAGGAATGCACTGAAAACCTCCCATGTTAGGATCCATCTGATCATTCAATGCAAGTACACCCTGGACATTTACAGGTTTTGGATTAAGGCTAGTATCTATATCCCAGTGTATAAATCCTTTATATTCTTGTCCCGGACGCATCGGAAGATTAAGATTAGCGCGGTCTATTGATACCCACAGATCTTCTCTCCCCCATATATCTGTAAAGATTTTATGGACTTTGGGATACATTCGATTATTCCATAAGTGTTGGTTGTTGTAGACCTCGACCATACCCGTTCCCTTAAGTTCCGTCATTCGGATCTCATTCTTCGTTATTTTATCCAGGTACCATGTATCCCTGTCATCCGGATCTTTCTCTTCATATTCCCAAAGGAATGCCGCTGTACGGTCAATGTTTTCAGCTGGTACCGCATTTTTGATGATGACATAACCATTTTCTTTCCAGAAAGCCCATTGCTCTTCACTCAATATTTTAAGCGGTTCATTATCAGGCCTGTTGTTAAATGAAAATTTCGAAGTGTAGGAAACTGTGGCATTCCCGGGCTGATCTTTTGCTTTTAATTGTGTCGTATCCATGACTTGTCCTTTATGCTATAGTAAATATAATAAATTTCGTAATTTTACGTAACAAATATACTTAAATCGTAAATATTCGTAATGATCCGGGAAGAAAGGATAAACAGGATAATCGAGGAATTAGCCGAAGAACGTAGTCTCAGTACGACGTCACTAATGGCTAAATTCAGTGTAACAGAAGGTACCATCAGGCGAGACTTAAATGAATTGCAAAGCAGAGGCATACTTAAAAAAGTTCATGGCGGTGCGATTCCTGCATTAACTGACCCGCATCATTTAAGTGGTCGTCTGATCACGGCTACTGAAAACAAAAAGTTACTTGCAATAAAAGCGCAGCATTTAATTAAAGCTGATCAATTACTACTCATTGATGGGGGCAGCACGAATCTCGCTCTGGTCAAAGAAATAGATAAAGAAATACCCCTTACTGTATATACCAATAGTATTCCGATTGCTGCTTACCTGATCACTTATCCAAATGTCACTTTACACCTCCTCGGAGGGCGGGTCTTGAAAAGCTCGGAAGTAACACTAGACATTCTAACCTTTCAAGAATTGTCAAGGATCAAGGCAGATCTTTGTTTTATCGGTGTCAGAAGTATTCATCCGGATATTGGCATCGCTACATTGAGTGCAGATGAGGCCCAGTTAAAGAAAAAAATGATCGAAGTTTCCGATCAGACTGTTATCCTTGTTACAAACGAAAAATTGTTCACTTCAGATCACTATGTGATTGTCTCACTAGAAGAAATCGATACGTTGGTCGTCGAAGAAGATGCCAATCACAAATTTATTCAGCGGGCGATCAAATCAGGTATAGAGGTTATTAAATAACCCTTTTGCCTTATCCTCTAATTCTTACTGGCCATACATTCGATTTCAACATTTGCCCCTAATGCAAGACCATCTGCCCCAAAGGCGCTACGTGCAGGTTTCTTGCCGGGAAAAAACTTTACATATTCTTCGTTGAATACGCCCCACTGACTTATATCTTCTATCATGATGGTACATTTGACGACTTGATCCATAGTGACTCCGATTGATCCTAATGTAGCTTCTATTTTTTTCATGGCTTGAATCGTTTCGGCCCTAATTCCACCTGGCACTAATTTCATTTCACCCGGCAAATTTCCGATCTGGCCTGATAGATAGACCATATTACCCACGATCACTGCATCTGAAAATGGCAGGTTCATTTTTTTCGTTTGATCCGAAACTATGTGCTTTATGGATAATTCATTCTGAGCGTTGCATACATTCAAGAACACCAAAGAGGCAATGATTAGAAAGGTATAATTTTTCATTTGACTTATTTATTTTACTAGATTCATTTCCGGGGTACAATTCATATATTTTTGCGCACTTCGCCGGAACTGTTTCAGGTCTTTCGCCAGATGCGTTCACACTTGGTGAGTAATCGAGCAACAACTTCAGTAAGCGATATCATAGACTTACTCAAAAATGGTGAAAATAAATAGGCCCAGTTTAGATATGCTCCCATATTTCTCAAAAGCAAGATAACTCATGCTTTTAGTATTCTTCTTAATTCAAGACTTATTGTTAAGTTAGATTCAGAATGAGCAAATCAAAATTTACTAAACATTTAAAAGAGCTAAATATCGAAGAGCTAAAATATGAGCTCATTCGACTTTATGACAAGGTCCCGGAAGTCCGAAAGTATTACGCTATGGAATTGGGCACCGAGAAAGACCGACAAAGAATATTCAATAAGGCAAAAAAAGATCTGGAAGCCAAATATGCCACTAAATCTTACAGGAGACCAAGACGACCGAGGATTCAAAAAATAAATGCCATCTTGAACACGATGAAGAAAGCCAGTATATTCGATCACGAACTGGCAGATCTATATCTATTTGATATTGAAGTGGCGCTTGTATTTATAGTCAAATACAATTTCTACTCCCAGGTACTTGGCAACCACATCACTTCAGTCTTTAAGTCGGCCTTAGAGATTATTCAAAATGAACAACTAACTGACTTATATAAAGACCGATGTAAATTGATATTCGAGCGCTCAGTGGTAATTCCGGAATTATATATCTCTTTAAAAGAACAAGGACGGGCATTTGATGTACTTTGATAATGATCCCGGCTACATAGTGAATATGTCGAGTTAGATAGAACTTCAGTGTTATGCAATTCTTTTCGTCGTATTCAGAACCAGTAATTGGAACCATTTGCAAATTAGAATTTTCAAATGAAAGGATAAGAATAGCATCATCCAGTTTGTAACTACGTATATCAAGATTTGCAAAACTCACGCAAATCATTTGTCTTTTTTGATTCACTTTCCTTAGTCTTGGTCTATAGTTTCTTCCATTTAATTTGAAAGAATCTTGCCAGTAATATCAAATCCGTTGTTCATCTTTACGCTAACAATGACGGTCTCAAATAGTGAGTGAATAAAATGATTTAAATACGTCAGTCAACTACTATCAGTGTACAATTAGAATCATAGCCAACTTCAAGGATTTAGCGTAAGCTCAATTTTATT
>JAJCYJ010000009.1 GCA_029262975.1 Saprospiraceae bacterium | reverse complement strand
TTTGCCTGGAACCAGAATTGATAATCCATAACCTGCTTTGTCCAAACTATAGGCCAAGGTTTCATGATATACGCCTGTAGCTTCCATACCTATTTGCAGTATTAGTGATTTATCCTTCCTCTTATTTTCCATCCATTCTATAAACTTTGATACCCCTGAAAGAGTATTTGGAAATTTACGAGTGCCTATGACTCGAACGCTAAAGTCAGCTCGTAAAGCCAAAAAACAGATTTGAAGAAAAGCTTCTGACACATCAATTCCTACTGAATACTTAATCATAATTCAATGTTTATTTATGACGAAATAATAAGTCGAAATACTTTATTCATGTTTGGCTCATAACATGCTGGATGATAAAGACAACGTTTACCTCCTACGGTACTGTCCAACTTCTGTAAAGTGGCTAAAGCCGGTTTAACCTAACGCCCTGTATCAATTATGTACTTAGCCCTGGAATTCTATGTTCCGGCCTTAGCTTCAACTTATTTAATTCCTTAAATTTATGATTTTCAACAATAACTGTAAGATATGAGCCCAAGTACGATGCATAGTTTGAGCAAATCCTCCGGCCTGCGGCCACCTCCTTTATAAAGGAGGACATTTTCAATTTTGCACTCTTATAGGCACATAAGCACTTAAGCATTTAAGCACATCAAATATGGGCCTGCACTACTATGCTATAAAAAACTTATTTTCAATTTTCAATTATCTACTGACGATGGCAGAGCCATATCAGCATTCACAAATTATCAATTATGTATACCAAGTCTCTTCTCTGGCTGACTGTGATCATAAGCTGCTTTCACTTCGGTGGTCACTTGTTTGATATGTTGGCAAATCAACCAAATTGGAAGTCTGGAGAAATCATGGACGTCTTAAAATATCGTGATTTTTACGCCTTAAGTTCGCCCAAAAACTTCTTTATTATCCTCGTCATGGGAGGTCCACTTATAAATCTGTTGGCTCTTGTGTCTGTTTGGAAATTAGGTAAACGACTGAGAGGATATATTGGACTTTCTTTTCTAATTACTTTGGTCGTAATGATCCTTACAGTCTCTTTCTTTGTGCCTATCAATGACTACATCTTTAACACTGAGGAATTAGATTTGGATGCTGGGAAATTAATAATACTGGTCAATGATTGGATCAGCATGGAAAAGCTAAGGGTATTATTATTGGGCCTGGGGATGCTATTTTCAATTTTGGGTATCAACTCTTATTATGAAAACAAAAGTGTCACAGTTTAGATCTACTACCTCGAAAAATCCAATATTTGCTGTTATATCGGATAGGTTTTAGACTTCAGGATCAAACCATAGTTTTACAATATCCTTGGTACCTCCCGTGTAATCAATTGTAATTTCATCGCCAGAATTCATCTTTTTAAAAGCCTCAATTTTAATGGTCCCGTCTTCATAATCCATGATCACCGAAGCATTCGGAAATTTATCGTGATTATAAAGGGACCCATATCCTAAAGCAAGACACCCTTCCATTCCTTCTTCTTCCCATAGAAAATAGTAATTATAAAAGATGGTCTTATCTAGATAATGAAATTGTCCCTGAGGAATTTTTATAATTGGGCAAATTTCAATCAAGTCTCCTACATATAGATTCTCAGAGGTATGCACACATCGACCTTTCGCTTCATCTTCGACTATGTATAATCCTGGTATATGTAGCATACAGGGACTAAGTTAAGGTATTACAAGATGAAGTGTCTGAAAGTTCTAACTCAGATTGCCCGATAAGATAGATGTGTTATTAATGAAATTGATGATCTTGTGAAATAGAATAAGATTAAGCACAGTCGATGAAAAGAAGAACATTTAACGAAATTGCATTGGGTACACTCACCGGTATCGTTGTTCTGCCAGCAATAGGCTGTCGTACTAAGGACAATGTATCCAGAGAGCTGGTTCCGGATAGTTTTAAGTTGGAAGAACTGACTATCAAGGAAATACACCTGTTGATATCTAAGGACCAACTTAACTTTCAGGGGTTGACACGGGCCTATTTAAACAGGATTGAGGCAATAGACAATTCGGGACCTTCTATTAACTCTATTATAGAAGTCAATCCCGATGCTATGCTCATCGCCCAACGATTAGATAATGAATGGTTCAAAGGTGATATCCGAGGTCCTCTTCATGGTATTCCGGTTATAATAAAAGATAATATAGATACTCATGACAGAATGTCAACTACAGCAGGATCACGGGCATTATCTGGTTCGAAACCAAAACAGGATAGTGCTCTAGCGGCTCAATTGAGAAACGCCGGAGCTATCATATTAGCTAAAGCCAACTTGAGCGAATGGGCTAATTTTCGTGGTGAAGATTCCACAAGTGGATGGAGCGCGCTTGGGGGACTTACTAAAAACCCATACAAGTTAGACAGAAATACATGTGGGTCTAGTGCAGGCTCTGGTGCCGCTGTATCGGCCAGTCTGTGTATGATCGCTATAGGAACCGAAACCAACGGAAGTATTGTTTGCCCTTCGTCAACTAATGGTGTGGTTGGAATTAAACCTACAGTCGGGCTTATATCGAGGTCGGGAATCATACCAATTTCTTTTACCCAGGATACGGCCGGACCGATGGCCAGAACCATGACCGAAGCTGTCATCTGTTTGGGCGCCCTCACAGATGAAGATCCTTCTGACAGCAAGACAATGAAACCAGAAGGAGTTGCTCTTAAAGATTATACTCCCTATCTAAAAGAAGAAGGATTA
>JAJCYJ010000008.1 GCA_029262975.1 Saprospiraceae bacterium | reverse complement strand
GTACCACGCTAAGATCACGTCGGTATTTAAATGAATATACTTATTCTTGGGAGTGGTGGCAGAGAGCATACTTTCGCTTGGAAAATCAGTCAAAGCCTTCTTTGCGATAATCTTCATGTGGCTCCCGGAAATGCGGGAACTCAAAAGTTGGCCACCAATGCCGACCTGGATATTATGAATTTCCCTGAAGTGGAAGATTATATTAAAAACAACAGTATCCATCTGATGCTTGTAGGTCCTGAAGCTCCTCTCGTTGCAGGCATTGCAGATTACTTTGCAGAGAAAATACCAGGACTTATGGTGATAGGTCCACGCAAAAAAGCAGCTCAACTGGAGGGCAGTAAAGCTTTTGCAAAGTCATTTATGAAGCAGTATAATATCCCTACAGCCAAATACTTTGAAGTGGATATGGAGAACCTCGAAGCAGGTATCAGTCACCTGAAAACAACAAAGGGGCCCTACGTACTAAAAGCAGATGGTCTGGCAGCAGGCAAAGGCGTTTTGATCATCGAAGATCAGGGCGAAGCTATCCTCGAATTAAAAGAAATGTTAGGTGGGAAGTTTGGAGATGCAAGCAAAAAGGTGGTTATCGAAGAATTTTTAAGTGGTATTGAATTCTCCATTTTTATTCTTACTGATGGTCAATATTATATTCTTCTTCCAGAAGCAAAGGACTATAAAAGGATCGGTGAAGGTGATACTGGACTAAATACTGGTGGTATGGGAGCCATAAGTCCTGTTCCGTTCGTTAATGCATCTACAATTCAAAAAGTTCGTGACCGAATCATTTTACCTACGCTTAGTGGTCTTCAAGACAGGAATATAGAATATCGGGGATTTATATTTTTTGGATTGATCAATGTCGGAGACGATCCTTACGTGATTGAATATAATTGCAGGATGGGAGATCCAGAGACTGAAGTAGTTCTGCCCAGAGTTAAAAATGATTTTGTAGAATTACTCGAAGCCATATTTGAAAAGGACCTCTATGAAATTGGTCTTGATCAAGATGAACGAACAGCTGCGACAGTTATGACAGTCTCTGAAGGGTATCCAGGCAAATACCCCAAAGGGCGAACAATCGAAATTGATGAAATTGCGTTTGATCAAAGTTTAATATTTCATGCTGGAACTAAAGTAGAAAATGGAAAGGTTGTTACTAATGGTGGTAGGGTCATAGCAGTAACTTCTTTAGCACCTGTAATGCAGGATGCTATTGATAAATCAATGCAGACAATAAAAAGTATTGACTTTGAAGGAAAATATTATCGCAAAGACATAGGTTTTGATCTATAGTCGTATTGTTTTCTACAGATCAACCTTAAAATGATTTGGATATGAAAGTTCAGAAATCAACAAGATTATTTAAATCAAATACGATTACATAGAAGCTCCTATGAGCAACGATCAAATTCTAAAGGAATATAACAGGCAATAAATGAGTCAGATCAAGTTAATTGTCCTTCTGGTGCTTTATAGCATATATGGCAACTCTCAGAATGATGAAGTTCTTTTCTATATTGAAGAGGACCCAGTTATGGTGTCAGAGTTTCAATATATCTACGAAAAGAATAACAGAGACAATGCGGACTATAGCAAAGAGAGTCTTGATGAATATCTGGACTTGTATATTAATTTTAAATTGAAAGTACATAAGGCTCGATTGCTCGGCTATAGCGATTCCGAGGCATATCAGGAAGAATTGGCAGGTTATCGGAGTCAGCTTGCCGATTCGTATATTATTAATCGTGAGGTCATCAGCAGGATGGTAGATGAAATTTATATGCGTCACCAAATTGATGTAGAGCTCAAACATATTCTTATTTCTTGTCCTGCTAAAACATCCAAGCAAAAAGAAAAAGAAGCACTCGACAAGATTAATATTGTCAAGATTCAAATCGATAAGGGTATGTCATTTGAACAGGCTGTAGTACAATTTTCACAAGATCGAAGTAGTGCTGCACTTGGAGGTGACATTGGATTTATTAATGCTCCTTTACCTGAGGGATTTACATATCTAGAAGATATTGCATATTCTCTTCAACCTGGGCAAATCTCTGATCCGATAAGAACGGATTTGGGTTATCATATCATTCAGGTAATAAGTAAACGACCTGCCAGAGGAACCATGGAAGCCCAGCATTTGCTTATCAGAAAAGAAAGAAATGGCATCAGGTTGGCAGATGCATTGCCAAAAGTTAAAAGAATATATAATTCCATAATCGATGGGAGTACGACCTTTGAAGATGCCACAGTTATGCATTCTGAAGATAAAGACACCAAAGGCACTTTCGGAAATCTTGGTTTTTTTACAATAGGTCAATATGAAAGAAGTTTTGAAGATGCTGCGTTTGGTATCTCAGAAGATGGTGGGATCTCCTCCCCAGTTGAAACATCAATAGGATGGCACATTATCAGAAGGGTAAGTAAAAGAGGACCTGATAATAAAAAAGCGATAGAGGAAAGATTAAAAAATCAACCAAATCAAGGAGCTCGATTTGAGCGGATTAAAGATGATGTGGTTGCACAGATTCAAAAGGAGGCAAATTTTAATGAGAATAGGGCATTATTAAAAGAATTCGGAATTGGTCTGGCTGATGATTTTTTCAATTACAATTGGCAAATCAGTGAATATGATAAGGATGTCTTGCTTTCTTTTGGTGAAGATTCATATGATTTGAATGATTTCGTTCAATTTGCCAAAAAGGAAAGTAAAATTCGGATGAGAGCGAAGGGTCAGAAAACGATAGAAGAGACAGTCGCAGAAATATATGAATCCTTTGTCGATGCAAAAGCAATCAGTTTTGCAGAGGACAGACTTGAAGACCGATATCCCGAATTTAAAAACCTCATGAGAGAATATAGAGAAGGGATTTTGCTTTTTGATATAACAAAAGATTATGTGTGGGATAAGGCTGCTAACGATACCTTTGCGATACGAGTTTATTATAATGATCACCGTGAGGATTATCAATGGGAAGATCGAGCAGTGATAACCCATTATAGTATAAGATCAGTAACTCCTTCTGTAGTTGCTCCTATTCTTAATGCTGCCACCAATGCAGGACCAAAATCAATCGTTGAAAGTTTTAATAAGGAAAATGAATTGGTGTTGTACCGTCAAGAAACATTAGAACGAAGTCATAATACCTTAAAGGGCATGACCCTTGCTAAAGGTACGTTGACTTCACCGGAATTTAACCAGGGACTTAAGGTCTCTACTTTTAAAAAAATAGAAGAAATTATTCCTGCAAGACCTAAAACGTTAAAAGAAGCTAAAGGGTACATTATTTCCGACTATCAGGACCAACTTGATAAAGAATGGATAGAGACGCTGAAAAAAGAATATAAAGTCAAAATTCAGAAAAAGACGCTTAAAAAATTAGTAAAGTAATCGCCCTTTACAATGATGAATCTTTTTGCTGTCAAATTTAATCGGGCCTTTTGGCCCATATTAAGTGTTTTTTTCTTTATCTCATGTGATCAATCTATACCACAGCCACCAAATGAAGATAAGCTCCTGGCAAGTGTCGGAAGCAGAACACTATTTGCTTCTGATTTAAGTCGCATTATACATCCTAATGCCAGTGTTCATGACAGTATTGCGATTGCAACGGCTTATATTGACCAATGGGTCAGGGATCAATTAATGGCCCTTGAAGCAACGAGACACTTATCTTCTGATTTAGATATCGAAAAACTTGTGGAAGACTATCGTGAAAAGCTTTTGAAATTTAATCTGGAAGAACAAATAATTGATGCCAGATTTGATACTATTATTGCAGAATCAGAGCTCAATTCATTTTATAATCTGATGAAAGAGCAGTTTTACTTGAAAGACGATATATATCGTTGCATTTTTGCACGGTTTAATAGAGGAGCTCCGGGTCTTGATACTTTTAAAAAGGATTGGAAAGAGGATAATATGACTCCGGTTATAAATTTTGCCAGTGCCTTTGGTGAAGAAAGTAAATTGGATACTTCAGTATGGTACTTCAGGACGGACATAATCAGTTGGTCAGAAAGATTATCTGATGGCCTTAACCGACAAAAGGAAAAAGTGAATATACGAGATTCGAAGTATGAATACTTTCTTAAAATCATTGAAAAAGTAGACAAAGCAGCTGTTTCTCCGTTAGACTATATAAGACCTCAACTAATGAGAATGCTTCTTCATAAGAGAAAGCAGTCTATTCTTGAGGATTACAAACAAGAGCTTTATGAATCTGCCCTTGATAAAAACTTAATAAAACTTCAATAGGTGAAAAAAATCAACACCATTATAATAATCTCGATGTGTTCTGCGATTTCGATTTTCGGCCAGGGACTGATCTTAGAGAAGGTAATCACAAAAGTTGGGGGCGAGGATATCTTTTATTCAGACGTTCAAGAGTTATATGCATATGCCTTGGCACAAAACCCCGATTATGACAACAGTCTGCAATGTCAGATCCTTGATCAATTAATATCGAGCAAATTATTAGTTGATCAGGCGAGGATTGATAGTATCTATATCAGTGACGAAGAATTAAATGCACAAATCGACAGAAGGATGGAATCTATTCTTGGACAGATGGGTGGTGACGAAGAAGTCTTTATAGAGTACTATGGTAAATCACCATTGGAGCAAAAAGAAGAAATGCGGGAACCAATGAGGGAGAAAATGATCCAGGAGAGAATTCAGGGTAGTCTTATCAGCGACATTGAAATAACACCGAATGAAGTAATCGCATTCTTTGAACAGATTCCTGTCGACAGTCTGCCGTTCTTGCCTGCCGAAGTTGAACTTGGTGAGATTTCTATTAAAACTATAATCAGCAAAGAAGCAAAGACCGCAGCCTTTGATAAATTAGAAAAAGTCAGAGCTCGGATCGTTGATGAAGGAGAAAGCTTCGCTGAATTAGCTTCCCTGTTTTCAGACGATCCCGGCTCAGGGCAAAATGGAGGAGATCTGGGCTGGGCCAAGCGTGGTTCATATGTCCCGGAATTTGAAGCCATGGCTTTTAGTCTCGATCCCGGAGAGATATCGGAAATCGTTGAAACTAAATTTGGTTATCACTTTATGGAATTATTAGAAAGACGTGGTAACAATATAAGACTGCGGCACATCTTGATAAAACCAGAAATATCCGACACTGATATTGAGAATACAAAGAATTTTCTTGATTCTGTCAAGCATCTAATTATGAGTGATAGTCTCCCATTTGAAATAGCAGTAAAAAGATTTGGCGATGATGACGCCCAAAGTTTTTCGAATGCAGGTAGAATGATAAATCCGAATACGGGCGATACATTTTGGGAAACCGGACAACTTCCCTATCAATTATATTTTGCGATCGAAAATTTGGAATTGGATGATATTTCAGATGTTGTCGAACTGGAAGAACGAGGTGAAAAGTCCTATAAAATATTACAACTGCAGACAAGAACAAGACCCCATAGAGCCAGTCTTAAATCGGATTTTACCAAGATTAAACAGTTTGCTAAAGAAAGTAAGAAGAATGAATTCTTTAATGATTGGATGCAGAAGAAAATTCAAACAACTTATATCGATATAATTCC
>JAJCYJ010000007.1 GCA_029262975.1 Saprospiraceae bacterium | reverse complement strand
TCCAATGGTTTCTTCAGTTACCTCTAACAGATAATTAAGATCTTCTAATCCTATCTCTGATTTAAAATCAAGATTTACCATCATCCGACCCGGTTTACCATTCCAAACTGCATCATATTGATCCCATTGTGCGTATGCCGTGGTAGCATAAGATAGCGGTAGGATAATAGTTATAAACCAAGATAAAGTGCTCAATAGTTTAATCTGTCTTAAAATAATTGATTGAAGACTTTGATTCATCTTGTATGATTCACCATTTGGTGGGTGTATTGGGTACTATGTTTTACGCTTTTTCTTCTTAGCAGCTGGAAATAATACATTATTTAAAATTAGTCTGTATCCAGGAGACGTAGGATGTAGTTTAAGATCGGTTTCAGGATCTTCGACATAATGACGATAGTCTTCAGGATCATGCCCTCCATAAAATGTCCATGTTCCATAACCAAGAGTACCATGAATATATCGTGCTTCATTAACACTTTTATTTTCCCCCATTATCAGAACATGAGATTTTATATAGTCTTTATCGAAAGCAGTTGTTTGCCCCATAAATCCTTTGACTGTCCTCGTGTGATTTTGGGTTAACATGGTTGGAATCACATCCCACTTAGCTGAAAAGTCAAAAAGTGTAAAGTAATCCAATTCAGGCTTGACCATCCTTTTGTTGGGAGACATATCTATAGTAGAATACTCATATTCCATGGGATTTTTAATGAGTTTCCAGTCCTTAAAAGCCAAGGTCAGACTAAAATCCAATTTATCCTGAGCATTTGGATCGGCACTATCCCCGTCATACATTTTTTCACAAATATCAAGGCCTGCTGCGGCCAGAGCAATATCAAATGAATCTGTCGCGCTACACATTGCAAACATAAATCCACCTCCTTCGACATATTCACGAATCTTTTGTACAACAGAAAGCTTTAACTGAGATACTTTAGTAAATCCAAGACTTCTGGCTAATTCTTCCATTAATCTTTGGTTTTCCTGATACCATAACTCAGAGTGATAGGAACGATAGAATTTACCGTATTGACCTGTAAAATCTTCGTGGTGGAGGTGAAGCCAATCATATTCCGCCAATTTATCCGTAAGGACTTCCCTGTCATAAATTGTCTCATAGGGAATTTCCGCATAAGTCAGCACCATGGTGACTGCATCATCCCAAGGCTGTATTCTTTCACCACGAGCATTAAATTCAGGAGAATACACAGCTATTTTGGGTGCCTTTTCTAGTTTAACTACCTCCTGATTTTGCTCTGGATTTGCAATAGAATTACGGATGGCTCCGAATTCTGCATTTGATATTACTTTATAATCAATATTTCGAATCTTACACTCTGATTCAGCTATGGTGGTGTGTTCAAAAGCAAATCCGCCACCCCGGTAATTTAATAACCAATATGCTTCCACACCCTGATCTAAAATCCAGTAAGTCATACCATATGCCTTAAGGTGACTTCTCTGGCTTTCTGCTTCCATCGGTATCAGGATATATGAAGCCCAAACCGCATTATAAAAGAATAGAAGGCAAAAAATATATCCCAGTCTGCTCATAATTATACTCATTGACTTTTTATTAACGCACAGTTTTGGTAAATAGTCATAATTAATACAAAGAAATCTTTTAAAATATCGTTCATAATTATGACATCTTTGTGGCACTTAGGGAGTATTACATACATACGTGGAGAATATTAGTTTTCAATATCCGGTTTGGTTGATTTCATTAGGTCTTATTGGCGCCGCTTTATACGCCATTTTACTTTATTGGAAATCAAAAAAAATAAATGAGCAAACGAAATGGCTAAAGCCCTTACTCGGTTTTCTCAGATTTTTACCTGTCTTCCTTATTGGAGCACTACTCTTAGGTCCAATGATAAGACGTATAATAGAAGAGTCCAAACAGCCTTCTATAGTAATACTTCAAGATAATAGCAGGTCATTATCTTCATGGCTTGCACAAGAAGAGGATTTTGATTTAAGAACACAAATCAATAATCTTAATACAGGACTATCTCAAAAATATGAAGTGGCCACATATTCATTTGGCGAAGATGTCAGATCAATTGAACAAGATACTCTTGAATATTCCGAAGATATAACAAATTTGAGCCAGGCCCTGGAATATATTAATGATGTATATGAAGGAGAAAACCTGGGTGCTATTATTATTGCCACAGATGGTATCTATAATGCGGGTCAAAATCCTCTATATGCATCTATTCCGACTAATATACCGATTCATAACATCGCCTTGGGTGATACAACTAAAAGAAAAGATGCAGTCCTACAAACGATTCTTCATAATGAGGTAGCTTATCTAAATGACAAAATGCTTACCCAGGCAGATATTCGAGTGATACATGGGGCCAATCAACGACTTAGACTTACCATCGAAAAAGAGACTTTAACGGGTTATAAGAATATCGCAACTCGAGATATAATCGTCCGTGGGGATAGTTATTTTCATACTGAAGATATATCCTTGTCTTTTGATCAGGCGGGCATAAATCACTTCAGATATCGGTTATCCGCTCTAAACAATGAAATTAATCTTGCAAATAATCGCAAGGACATATACATAGAAGTATTGGATGCCCGTCAGGAAATTGGCATCATTGCAGCTGCTCCACATCCTGATATTAGTGCTTTCAAACAATTACTTGAACAGAATAAGAATTATAAGGTACACCAATATTATGAAGATGTTTCTGCATCTGATCTTGCTGAATTGGATCTCGTAATTTTTCATAATCTACCTGGAGGATCGCGGAATCAATTAGCCACAATTAATTCATTGAATAATAGAAAAATTCCAAGGATTTTTGTCGTAGGTGGGGATACGAATCTGTCTCAATTTAACCAGGTTCAGTCTTTAATTTCTATTAATGGTCGAAGTGGAAGTACCAATGATGCTCAAGGTGATTTAAATAAATCGTTCGAAAATTTCACTTTAAGTGATGTTCTGAAAACAGAGCTTCAAAGATATCCTCCCTTGTCTTCACCATTTGGGGAGTATGAAGTACAAGGAAATGTTCAGACGCTTTTATATCAACGCATTGGAGATATTACAACCAACTTTCCACTCTTGTCTTTTGCTGATGTAGATGGTATTAAGACAGCCTTTTTATTTGGTAATGATTTCTGGAGATGGAAGTTGTTCAATTTTCTCCAGAGCGAAAACTTTGACTTGGTTTCAGAATTGATTGACAAATCGGTCGTCTACACTTCGACGAAGGAGGATAAGCGAAAATTCAGAGTGAGCACAAATGACAATGTTTACATGACCAATGATGATGTGTCTTTAGTAGCTGAATTATATAACAATAACTATGAATTAGTCAACGATTCAGAAGTCTTGCTGGAATTGAAAGGTGGTGACGGAAATACTTTTGATTATACTTTTTCTAGAAATAACAAGTCGTATGTGTTAGAAATTGGTCGGCTCAATCCAGGATCTTATGAGTATCGGGCGGAGACTATTTTTAATGGTGAGCGATACGAGGCACAGGGAAGATTTGTGGTCCGGGA
>JAJCYJ010000006.1 GCA_029262975.1 Saprospiraceae bacterium | reverse complement strand
AAAATCACATGACCTCAATTGGCTAAGTTTTGCTATCGGAGGTGGAGGTATTTTCATTATCGTCATTTTAAAGAAAATTAACAAGCAGATTCCTGGTCTTTTGATCACTGTCATCCTGGCAATATTATTGGTTTGGGGATTTGGTCTGACTGAAACAGGAGTTAAAGTAGTCGGCGAAGTTCCAGGTGGACTTCCTTCATTAGTTGTTCCTGTTCTGGATTATAATACTGTAACAGCCCTATTACCAATTGCCCTTGCTATTTCTTTGGTCAGCTTTATGGAAAGTTTTGCCGTAGCTAAGGCGATACAATCAAAATTTAAAACATATGAAGTTCAACCCGACCAGGAGTTGATAGCATTAGGTTTGGCTAATATAGGCGGTTCTTTTTTCCAATCTTATCCGACAACCGGTGGTTTTTCCAGAACGGCAGTTAATTATGAAGCTGGAGCCAGGACTAATTTTGCCGCAATTATAACGGCCCTGATGATCGTCATGACTTTGCTATTTCTTACTCCCCTATTCTATCATCTGCCCAATGCCATATTGTCTTCTGTAATCATGGTTGCTGTATTTGGACTGATCGACATAAAAGAAGCAAAATATCTGTGGCGGGTAAACCGGTCTGATTTCTGGATGCTCTTGACTACCTTTATTGCGACCCTGGCACTTGGCATAGAGCAAGGCATCGGTGTCGGTGTTGTACTCTCGATTGTACTGCTTATCTACAGGACATCCAAACCACATATTGCCATTTTGGGCAAGATTAACGGGACAAATTTCTATCGCAATATTGATCGATTCAAGAATATAGAAAATCGCAGCGATATTCTAATTGTACGTTTTGATGCACAACTTTTCTTTGCAAATGCCAATTATTTTAAAGATCAAATAGAATCATTCGCGATCGAAAAAGGGCCTGGACTTACGTCTGTAATTATAAGTGCAGAGAGCATTAATAATGTAGACAGCAGTGCACTCCACGCCATTGAAGATCTCGTTTCAAATTTAAAATCGAAAGGTCTTGATGTCCATTTTTCAGGTGTCATAGGTCCCGTTCGGGATATCCTTCATCGAAGTGGTCTTTTAGAAAAATTAGACAACGTTCATTTTTTTATGGGTATACAAGAAGCTATAGATTATCATGATAAGCAGGTGCGTAAATTACATTGAGCATAAGTATGAGGTTTTGTTAAAACACTATGCTTAATAATTTTAGAATCATATTTCAAAGGTTATCGCTTAAGATATTTTCGGTTTTTGGTGTTTTGATAGAATAGTTGATTTGTTAATATTCAATCTTTGGGATCTACGCCCTTTCCAGTGGGTAAACCATCATTTATATTAGCTCTTGGCTTCTGTTCATTTTTTTTCATTCGCAAAAAAAAACGGAACCAAAAAAAATGCTCTCGAAATAATACCAGCCCGCAAGGCTAGCACCCGCACCCGCTATTTCGATTTCCCAACGCTTCTTTTGATTCTGCTTATCCTACGTCTTCTCTGTATGAAATAGAAATAATTGAATTTATGTTTTATAAAAAAGTAATTAGTGCCCACTTTAAGAGGCCAACCTAATAGTAAGGTACTCGTGTTTATTTTCTGTTAATCATATATCCTCTACACAGAATTCTAATTTCATAAAACCTTCAGTGTGATGGTCATCACGTAAGCTCTCCATGAATTAATATTTCTTTGTCTTATAATTCTTACTCAAACAATTAATAAAATATAATAAGCATGAAAATAGAACAGATTTATACAGGATGTCTTGCTGAAGCAGCATATTACATCGAATCAAATGGAGAAGCTATAATTATAGATCCATTGAGAGAAGTCCAGCCTTATATTGACAGGGCCAAGAATGATGGTGCAACGATTAAATACATATTAGAGACGCACTTTCATGCAGATTTTGTATCCGGTCACATTGATCTTGCCAAGAAGACAGGTGCTCAAATAGTTTATGGACCGACTACAATGGAAACGGGATTTGAAAAAATTGTAGCCGAGGATGGTCAGATATTCAAAGTAGGCGATATAACGATTGAGGTAATTCATACCCCTGGACATACATTAGAGAGCAGCTGCTATCTATTGAGAGATGAAGAAGGTCAGGAAGTCGGATTATTCACAGGTGATACACTCTTTATCGGTGACGTAGGCAGGCCGGATTTAGCTCAAAAATTGGTAAGCGACCTAACACAAGAAAAACTCGCTTCCTATCTTTTTGACTCTTTAAGAAATAAGATAATGCCTCTTGCGAATGATATCATTGTTTATCCGGCACATGGAGCAGGATCAGCATGTGGTAAAAATATGAGTACCGAGACAACAGATACGTTGGGTAATCAAAAGAAGACCAACTATGCGTTGCAACCAGAAATGACTAAAGAAGACTTTATATCTGCAGTATTAACAGGACTCACACCACCTCCAGCGTACTTTCCACAGAATGTAATGGCAAACATCGAGGGTTACGACAGTCTTGACAGTGTGCTTGAAAAAGGAGTAAAAGAATTGAGTCTACGAGCTTTTGAAACGATTGCCGAGGAAACGGATGCCATAATTCTCGATACAAGATCAAAGGATGATTTTAGAGAAGGTTTTATTCCAAACTCTATCTTCATCGGCATTGACGGAAGTTTTGCGACATGGGTAGGCACTTTAATCCCGGACATCAAGCAAAATATCATCTTTATTGCTGACAAAGGGCGGGAAGAAGAAGTGGTCACCAGGCTTGCGCGGGTAGGCTATGACCAGACTTTAGGGTACCTTAAGGGAGGATTCCAGACATGGAAAGAATCAGGACGAGAAGTAGATTCTATCAACTCTATCTCTGTCGACGAACTTCTTAAATTATCCGAAAAACCAAATGTCGTGGATGTAAGAAAGGCGAGTGAATTTGATAGTGAACATGTTATAGATGCCATTAATATTCCACTAAACCATATTAATGAAAATATGTCTCTCATAGATAAATCGAAGACAAATTATATACACTGTGCTTCAGGATATCGATCTATGGTTTTCATTTCGATCCTACAAGCACGCGGTTATCGCAATCTGGTCGATGTGAAAGGTGGTTTCGGGCTTATGAAAGATCAGGGAGGGTTTGCGCTGTCGGAATTCGTCTGTCCAACAACTATGTTATAGGTTCATAGAAGTCAAAACAAAATCTAAAAAGGAGTATAGCGTGCTATGCTCCTTTTAAAGCGCAGAAAGATAGAAGGGTTTACATTTCATCTATAAGGGCAGAAATCTGAATCCATTCTTCATCCAGACCACAATTTGGTCTCTTTTTTCCAGAGCGTCTATACCAATAATCCGCATTCCAGTCATCTCCTTCAATGCGATGAAGGTATGCATGAATATGGCTTCCCATAGGGGTTTCCATCTTTTCTATGATATTATGAGCCCCATTCCAATCATCTTGTTTTATAAGCTGCATTGCCTGGAGATATTGTTTTTTGTCCACTTTTCGATATTAATGTTTGCAGTGTTAAGATAATACAAAGGAAAATAGTCTCATTGATCACAATTAATCAATCCTTCAGCATTCATCAAATCGTCCTTCTTGAGGCAGGATAAAATTTATTTGACATTTATGGGATCATGACTTGAATTTTTAGTGAATGGACTTATCTTTGCAGCCGCTTAGCAAAAGCACCGGAGATCGGTTAGCTCAGTTGGTAGAGCAACGCCCTTTTAAGGCGTGGGTCCTGGGTTCGAGCCCCAGACCGATCACAGAAAATTAATAAAAGCC
>JAJCYJ010000005.1 GCA_029262975.1 Saprospiraceae bacterium | reverse complement strand
AAAACTGACCCAAATAAACACCCCACAGTTTTCGGTGAATAAATGCCTGTCTCAAATCCTTCCATGAAAACGAACTTTCTTTTTGATCATCCACACTCTCGATTAAACCGCCATCTTTGGAGATATAGTCCAACTCCTGTTGATTAACTCCGTTATGCTCACTAGGATCTCTATAAAAAATGTACCAAAGTATTGCCCAGATCAGTCCAATTATGCCGGATACCAGAAAGAGTCCTCTCCAACCCATATAATTTTGAATTAGAATAAGAACCGGAGTTAAAAATGCTAGCCCGATAAACTGTCCCGACGTATAAATTGCAATTGCCGTGGCTCTTTCTTTCTCTGGAAACCAACTGGTGACAATTTTATTATTACATGGATAAGAAGGTGCTTCAAAAACGCCTATTGCCGCCCGGCATCCAATAAATCCTGCCATTGAGCTCACAAAACTTTGAACCAAAGTTGCAACCGACCAAAATGTCATCATTAAGGGATATAAAATTCTGGGCCGTATTTTATCAACTAAAATTCCCCCGGGTATTTGAAGCGCAGAGTACGTCCAGGCAAAGGCTGAAAAGATCAGACCCATTTGGACTGTCGTCAATCCTAAGTCCTCACTTATAGCAAAAGCTGCAACAGATATATTGCTTCGATCCATGTAGTTTATAACAACCGTAATAAATACCAGCGATAGAATTTGAAAGCGCTTCCGGGTCGGTTTTGTTTTATTTTTATTTGCCACAAGTGGTTTTCTTGAATACTACCATTCAGTTACTGAACCATCTTCATTTCTCCAAATTGGATTTTTCCAGTTGTGACCTATCTTAGCGGCATCACGTACTTTTTCTTCATTTATTTCTATTCCTAAACCTGGTGCCTGGAGTAACGATACATACCCGTCTTTTAGACCGAAGACATTTGGATTTTTCAGATAATCTGTTAATTCTACTTCTTCATTATAATGAATCCCCAAACTGGTTTCCTGGATAAGTGCATTGATGCAAGAAAAGTCAATCTGTAATGCAGCGGCTAATGAAATAGGTCCTAAAGGACAATGTGGGGCTATAGCAACGTCATAAGCTTCAGCCATTGTTGCGATTTTCTTGACTTCAGAAATCCCACCAGCATGACTTAGATCTGGTTGAACAATATCCACCCAACCTTCCTGAATAATTTTTTTGAAATCCCAGCGTGAATACATTCGTTCACCTGTTGCAATTGGAATCGAAGTAAAATAACGGAGTGATTCGAGTGCTTCATTATTTTCAGACAACACTGCTTCCTCTAAGAAATAAGGATGGAAGGGTTCTAATGCCTTAGCCATCATTTTAACCATTCCTTTATGTACTCTTCCATGAAAATCTACACCGATGGGATAATTGTTTCCAATTGCTTCACGTACAGCAGCTAACCTGTCAGCAGCATTGCTAACCTTAACAGGTGCATCTATCCATTCCATTTCATCGGTTACAACCATTTTAACTGCTGTAAATCCATCAGCAATTCTCTTCCTGGCAGCAGCTGCCAATTCGTCCAAAGTATCTCCATGCACCCATCCGTAAATTTTCATTTTATCTCTTACCGCACCACCCAGTAATTCGTATATCGGGACGCCTAGTGATTTACCCTTGATGTCCCATAAAGCCTGATCAATCCCTGACAAAGCACTCATCAAAACCGGACCTCCTCTATAAAATCCACCGCGAAAAATCAATTGCCAGAAATCTTCTATTTTATTGGCGGGATGACCAATTAACATCGGCTTTATTTCATTAATCGCCGCCGCTACAGTATCTGCCCTGCCTTCAACCACCGGCTCACCCCAACCCTCAAGTCCATTTTGAGTAGTCAGTTTTAAAAACAGCCATCTTGGCGGGACTTTAAATAACTCCACCTTTTTAATAGATAGACCGGAAAGTAGTTTGTTGTTGGATTTCATCATCATTGAAATAAGCTATTCATCTAATCGATTAATAGTAACAAAAAGAGGGCCTTGTGCTAATCTATTTATTTTCAAAAAAGCATGAAAATTACCTACCCCTTCAGGCAATTGTACATTTTTAAAAATTATATTTTTTTGACCTTTTTGAAAAGGAAGCTTAAACTGAAACAATTTATATTTTATAAATACGAGTCCATCAGATGTTGTTTCCGGAAGATCAAGATGGATATTATAATTTCCTTTTTCAGTTTTGACCCGCCAGTGGCCCAACTCATTTTTTGATATTACACGCGGACCACCCCAATCAAATCTTGAAAGATTGACTGACCGTTGTTGACTACTTCCTATGTGAATCCTTTGGATTCCTTTTGCGTCCCTTTCTTCAGTTACCTCGTCAAACCACAGTTCGTAGCGTGCCAACAATTCTTCCACTTTCTCGGGATATTGGTTCGCCAGGTTAATTCTTTCACTTGGGTCATTTTGGACATCATACAATTCAAGATTGTCCAGGACGCGTACTAATTCATCATCTTTGGGTTGATATAATATATTGTGCGGATCATCATGTGGACTAACTAACTTAAACTGTTGTTCTCTGACGGCAAAGTGCATATATTTAAATGGCGTTGGTCCATAATGCATTTGTACGAAAAAAGGTCGGTTCTCGATATTCACTAGGTTCCCTTCCCATACTTGCAACAATGATTGACCATCTAATTTTAGTCCTTCCGGCTGCTCTATATCACATGCATCCAGAAGAGTTGGCAAGATGTCAATGACTGTTCCCATGGCTTGCGTCCGACTTTGTTTCAAAATTCGATCAGGCCATTTTATATAAAAAGGAACCCTGATGCCACATTCATAAACACTCGTTTTTGTCCCTCTAAGATTAGCTACCCAACGACCTGGATAGACATCATTTTTTGTCCTTCGATTCCTCGGTCCATTGTCCGAAAGAAAGATAACAATGGTATTTTCAGATATTCCCAAATCTTCCAATTGAGCGAGTACCCTTCCTACATTATCATCAATATTTTCGATCATTCCATAGGTTAATGCATTGTCCTCATGAAGGCCTAATGTTCTAAATCGCTGAGCCTTGGATTCGGGTACTTCAAGTGGAAAATGAGGAAGGTTGGTTGCCAGGTAAGCAAAAAAGGGTTTTTCGCTTGGCACGCTGATAAAATCCAATGCAGCATTTGTAAATATATCATCACAATATCCTTCATACCTTTTAGAAACATTATTATGTTCTAAAATCGGGTCAAAATAAGTATTACCCGCAGGACCAGCAGCTTGTCCGATTCCACCTCCTTTGTGCACTAAGGCCTCATCAAAACCCTGATCAGTAGGGCGCATCGGACAATTATCACCTAAGTGCCATTTCCCAAAAATTCCTGTTCTGTAACCATTATCTTGTAATATTTCGGCAATAGTTATTTCAGAAGAATTCATGAAATGATCCACCT
>JAJCYJ010000004.1 GCA_029262975.1 Saprospiraceae bacterium | reverse complement strand
TGGCCAATCTCTTGATTAACTTTAAATAGTTTGCCGATCCCTTGCTGGTGTATTCCATAATTTGAAATAAATTATTCCCTGTAGTAAAAAAACGTCAACTGAATGGCCATCTAATCACGCTACTGACAGAAATGTTAGGCGCAATAATAACGATTCTATACCCTACTCTACAAATTAATGTATGCACACTTAATCCGTATTGACGACCTCCAGAAAGATTAGGTTATTTAGTTTTAAATAATACCGAAAAGAATCAATTTGAAATCTTGTACAGTTTTAAATACAGCTCATCATGACAACTCAAATAAATCCTGCCCTACATTGAATTTATAATCATGATTTTGTAGGGATATTAAATAGCGTAATTCAGATTCTTAAGACAAGAATCGCGCGGAATTAAATATTAAATTAGAATGCTCATTTAAGGCTACAAATGTCGTAACCACATCCGTCAGTCTAACTCCTGTAACTATCAAAAAGCATTGGCCAAACACCTTTTATAAAACACCAATTCTTGAATCTTTCTGCTATCCAGGGTTAGTTTTTAACTAAACTCCTGGAGATGCCTGCATTACCAATTTCTATAATATCGCAAGGAACTGGTCGTACATGGCCCAGTAGAAAATGTCGATGCGAACCACTACACTTAAAGAGTCAGAATTGCCTCAGTTACTTACTCTTACCTAAATAGAGTCCAATCAATCCACCTGCAATACCACTTGCAAATATTTCGCCCACAGCATTAATGAAAATTTGATTGATCGTAAGCATTTTATACATCGACGACATACTGAAACCCACAGCCAAACCAATAAGTACACCAACTAGTGCGCATGTCTTGAATCCTCCGGCAAATGTAGATACATTGGCCCATTTCAACAAAATAAGACTATAAAGAGCTCCAATAATCAAACAGCTGATGATCATGTAGCTGATTTTAAATTGATCCTCAGGGATTTGCACCACAGCCGCAATATCTTCAGGTAATGCAGTCATGCTCCTTAGCAGGATACCAAAGATTAACCAACCCAAGAAAAAATAGGCGACTCCCCCAATCAATGTGGCAATAGAATACTTTGTCCAGTTCATGTTAAATGTTTTGAGTGAAAAAAAGAAAAAAGGTAATTATTTTAAGAAATAATTCCGCTTTTTCCAGTCAAGAAATTCTTGACTTTTTCCAGTTTTTTGATGGTACAAGGTTTTGGAAAAGAATGAGACATTCACCCAGACCGGGTCAAATCTGGTTATTTGTTCATCATTTCCTATATTCATGATTCATCCGGCACCCAAAGTGTTACGTCTTAACTTACATCAATGAAAAGCATATTGAGCAACCAGCATCTTTTATCCAAATTCTTCATCCTCATTACTCTTTTGTGTTGTATCCCCGAATTGATAACCGGTCAGTCAGACAAAAGGTCACTCGACTTTACTGACTATGATCTCTGGAACCGGATCACAGAGGAGAAAATCTCGTCTGATGGTTCCTTCGTAGTTTTCCACCAAGTGCCCGGAAAAGGTGACCCAAATTTAAAAATTCAAACCACTGACGGGCGCAGCGTATTGTCATATGCTCGGGGACATAAATTTGAAATTACAGAAGATGCTAATTATGTGGTCTTTATAATCACACCTCACCTGGACAGCATCCGGGCGTTACAGAGAGTAAAAACACCTGAGAAGGAGATGCCCTGTGATACACTTGGTATATACAATGTGCAGCGGAATGAATTAATAAAAATTCCGCATGTACGATCATTTGAAATACCGGAAGAATGGAATGGTGCCATGGTCTACACTTTGGATGAATATGCACTCATAGATACATCAAAGAACGACAAATCAGATACGACCCAAGTGAAAAAAGCCAAAAAGCCCGGGGATAAAAATGGCTATCATATAATCGCCTATGACCTTGAACGGCATACTCATGATACTTTGAAATATATTAAGGATGTTAAGCTGGCAAAAGAAAAGCCTTTCATGATCCTGCACTCTTTGGAAAATGACAGTCTGAACGCCGAAGGTATAGTTGTCTATGATTTCACATCTAAATCCAGAAAATCTATAGCGCACGGATCCCACATATATGAACAGCTCGAGCTCTCCCAAGATGGCGCCCAGGCAGCCTATTTAGTAAGTAAGGAAGATGCTAAATCCTACTTTCCCAATTATGAATTAGCAATCTGGAAAAATCAAGATGATACCGCTTCGATCGTGCTGAGTCACACTGATATAATGAACGCCGGGGTTCTGAATCATCATCAACCGCTTGATTTTTCACAAGATGGATCCAAGCTATTCTTTCAGACTATGCCCTCGCCTATTAAGAAGGACTCTACCCTGCTCGAAGATGAGGTCATAAAGGTAGAAGTATGGTCATATATGGATAGTCGGCTACATACTCAACAAAATGTCGAGGAGGAGAAAGACGTACAAAAGGGATTTCAAGCAGTCTTTCACATCCCATCCGGAAGAGTCATTCAATTGGGTAATAAGGATATCCCGGAAGTCTCTTTTGGTCAAAATAAAGATAAGAATCACCGATATGCCTGCGGTATCAACAGTGAACCCTATTTAATGAATGTCTCATGGGAATGATTCCCGGTGACAAATGATATTTATCTCCTGGATCAAAATTCAGAAGAACAATTAATGATTGCAAAAGCAGTCCGGGGATTTGAAGATATTTCACCTGATGGGAAATACCTGTATTGGTACAATGCTATTGATACAACCTACAATGTGTACAACATTGCAGAAAACAAAATTATAAATGTATCCGGGCAGATAACGACTTCCATTACAGACGAATTAGATGATCATCCCGACTTTCCTCGTCCTTATGGATTAGGAGGATGGACAGAAAACGATCAAAGTATACTCATCTACGACAGGTATGATATTTGGAAAGTTGATCTCGGTCCAGTACTCACTACAGAGCGTATTACTAATGGAAGGTCTACACAAGATAAAATCCGTATCAGGCATTTGGACCCTGACAGACCGTATGTTGATTTAAATGAAGACATATTACACATATTTAATGAGGTCACCAGAATGGAGTCCTTTGCCTCCTTCACGACCCATAACACAATTGAAATTTTAATCAGTGAATCAGGACGATTACGCAATTTGCAAAAAGCGTCATCGGCAAATCAATTAATCTATACCAAGGAGAACCATCATGTCTTTCCAGACCTCCTGTCTGCAAATATAAATTTCACAAGCACTATTAAACTTAGCGATGCTAATCCACAACAAAAAGAAAAAAAATGGAGTACGGTAGAAATGATAAATTGGACATCTCTGGATGGACTTTCACTGGAAGGATTACTTTATAAACCTGGAGACTTTGATGCCAATAAAGAATATCCGATGATCGTTTATTTTTATGAGCGCAATGCAGATAATATTCATCGTTACTGGGGTGCATTTCCTCATCGATCTGTTGTGAATCCATCATTTTATGCAAGTCGAGGATATTTAATTTTTATTCCAGATATCATTTATAAAGACGGGTATCCAGGGCCGAGTTGTTATAACGCTGTAATTCCTGGGGTCACACATTTAATAGATAAGGGTTTTGTAGACAAAGAGCGCATAGGGATGCAGGGACATAGTTGGGGCGGATATCAAACTGCTTATCTTGCCACGAAGACCGATCTATTTGCGTGTGCAGAATCAGGTGCTCCTGTTGCCAATATGATAAGTGCTTATGGCGGAATTCGTTGGGGAACAGGACTTAGCAGGATGTTTCAATACGAAAAAACCCAAAGCAGAATTGGTGGAACACTTTGGGAGTACCCGATGCGGTATTTTGAAAACTCTCCCATATTTTTTGTAGATAATATTAAAACACCCCTACTACTGATGCATAATGATCATGACACCGCTGTGCCCTGGTACCAGGGAATTGAATTATTCGTGGCGCTAAGACGACTACAAAAGCCTGTATGGATGCTCAATTATAATAATGAACCCCACTGGCCTACAAAACGAGAAAATATAGTGGATTTCAATATAAGAATGCAGCAGTATTTCGATCACTTTTTAATGGGAAAAGATATGCCGAGTTGGATGAAAAATGGAATTCCGGCAATCGAAAAAGGCTACAATAAAGGGTATTAAAAATAAATGATCTTACATTTTTTGAAATCTGCTTTCAGATTTTAAATCGTGCAAAAATTTCAAATCAAGATTGAGTAGCTAACAATCAAAATAATTATAAAATGATATTATTCTAACTCGAATAAGTCCATTAATTCAGGACTCTGTAAGTATAATATTTGAATATTTTATAAATTGAAACCAATGAATAAAAAGAATATTCTCCAGTTAACAATAGCTCTATTCTTCAGCACTAGTATCTCTATCATAGCTCAACATGAATTTCCTCCACTGAGTCACATGGGTAAGATATACCAAGTTGTAGGTGACACAAAAGTTGAAATAGAATATGAAAGACCCTCCGTTCGAAATAGAAAAATATTTGGTGGCTTGGTACCCTGGAACAAAGTGTGGCGCACAGGTGCCGGATATTGTACAAAGATAAGTTTTGACAAATCGGTCAAAGTCGGTGGTCAGCAGATAGACAAAGGAAGGTATTCCCTATTTACCATCCCGAATAAAGAAGAATGGGTGATCATATTTAACAGAGATACAACTCTTTATGGAAGTTACAATTATGATCCTGCCCTGGATGTTGCCCGATTTAGCTCAAAGTCTACTCCATCCAATCGACGTTATGAAACGTTGACATTTGATATAGATCTGGTTCCAAATAATGCAATCGTTTATATTAATTGGGTAAATACACAGGTTGCTTTCAGAATAGATACAAACATTGATGCAGTTACCCTGAAATATATCGAGCAGCTTCTAATAGCAGATAAAATTAATGATCTGGACGAGTATGGATTGGGGGCCGATTATCTATTATATCAAAATATGAACTATAATGACGGGCTCTTATTGGCTGATAAAATGATCCAAGAAGGGGGTAATATAGGATGGGCTCAAAATATAAAAGTCGGCATATATAGAAAGACACATCGCTATGATTTAGCTCTAATCGAAATAGAAAAAAGTGTCGCTCGCACTAATTTAATGAAATATGAAAAGGAAGAATATCGGATAAATGACTTAGAAGAATTAGAAAGACAAAAAAAGGAAGTTGCGCATCTAATATTTGAAGCTCAAAGAGGAAATTAATTCTTTTCACGTCAATTCATCTATGACCATCAAAGTGGATGCTTGCAAGACTCTAAGATTGTAGTGCAGCAGGTAACATATATACCAAAACCACTCACATAGACACTGCTCATCGATTTTTGCAAAGGATACATCTGAATAAACGGGTACACGGCTAACTTCTTTGTACTTTTTTAGAAACAAAATCTATGTCTTACAAGAAATTCAAGATTAAAAAGAACATGTGGTCTTTGAAAGGAAATTATCACGTCGTTAATGAGCAGGATGTCGAGATTTTACATGCTGAAGGCAAACCATTATCGCTTAGGAAAAAATATATAGTTAAGAATGTTGAGGGCGAAGAACTATTCTACATAAGACAAAAGTTACTCACCTTTCAACCCACTTTTTTTATTTCCAAGAATGGAAAGGATCTGTTCAAAATAGTAAAATCATTCAGTTTTAAACCTGAAATATTTGTAGAATCCCTCGAAGATCCTGATGCTTTTTATGTTGAAGGAAATTTTTGGGGATTTGAATTCAAATTTTTTCAAGATGGTCGAGAATTCGCATATGTTTCAAAGGACATTTGGAAAATGACGGATACATATGGAGTGGCCATAGAAGATGGAAAGGATGACCAACTCATATTGACTGTTGTCATTATCATTAACATAATCAAAGACCTTGAATCTTCCGGTTAGTCATCTAATCAAATATAAAACAAGGAGTATTAAATTCCTGAAACTCAATACCACTGGATACATATCTTCTACACCTGACAGTATTTCTATATATTGAGTTTCCCAATATAAAAATCGAACTATTCCCTTTTTAATTTTTCATCAATAAAAAGAATGGCATATAATTGAGTATTTTAGCTTGAGTACATAATTTCAATACTTCCAATAGCTAAATCATCTTAAAATGGACAGACATATCCCAACTAATGCTACAACTAAGAAACGCAGAAATTTCTTAAAATTGATAGGTATTGGTGCTGCTGGAGGATTGACCCTTCCGTCCTTCAGAATAGATCAAACTAATTACAATCGCCTTCATGAGTTCACTCAGTTCCAATCTGAAGAAACCAGAGATGAACATTACTGGGAAATGGTAAAAAAACAATTCACTGTATCGCCTGAACATATTATGGTTAATTCTGCCAATCTATGCCCATGTCCCTATTTTGTAAATGAAGAACTACGTTCTAATACAAGTAATCTGGCTATGGACGTATCCTTTCAAAATAGAAATAAATTCAATGAAAAAAGAAAGGTAGCCCTCGAAAAAATGGCACGATATCTTGGTGTTCAGTCAAAAGATCTTGGTATAACCAGGAATACAAGCGAGGCGAACAATATTATAATTAACGGATTAGATTTTACGCCCGAAGATGAAGTCATTATCTGGGGTCAAAATCACCCTTCTAATCACGTGACCTGGAGACATCGTGCCAAACGATATGGATTTAAGGTTAAAATTATTGATGTGCCTGCACATCCAAATTCACCGGAAGATTTAATAAGGCCATTCAGAGAAGCGATCTCTCCAAATACCAGACTGATTTCCTTTTCGCATATTTCAAATGTCAGCGGTCTTGCCCTTCCTGCACAAGACTTATGCGAACTGGCTCGTTCTCAGGGTATTATGACCCTCATTGATGGAGCACAGTCTTTTGGTTTTTTAAATTTAGATCTTGCTACTATAGGGTGTAGTTTTTATACCGCAAGTACGCACAAATGGCTCATGGGGCCAATGGAAAATGGAATCTTGTATGTTCATCCAGAATATCAGGAACAGCTTTGGCCCAATATCATAGCGGCTGGATGGAAAGAGTCGTCAACCTCAATAGACGAAAAGCTTTGCGTACTTGGCCAACGCAACACACCAGCAACAGCTACCCTACCAACCATTCTTGATTTTCATTTTCAAATTGGAAAAGATCATCTCGAATCCAGGGTTAAAGAATTAAATACACATTTGAAAAATGGGCTAAAAGAATCAATTTCCGACGTTCAGTTTGTAACACCTCAATCAGAACAATTTAGCGGAGGCGTGACTATATTCAATATTCCCGGAAAGGACCCGATGAAAATATTTGAAAAGCTATATAGCGATTATGGTATTGCCGGAGCACCTACAGGCGGTGTTCGAATTTCCCCAACGGTTAATAGTACACTTGACGATATGAACAAAGTCAT
>JAJCYJ010000003.1 GCA_029262975.1 Saprospiraceae bacterium | reverse complement strand
GACGTTTAAACCATCCCATAAGAGCACTTGTTCGTTGATATCTTGTGTCCCGGTAATTATAAAAGTAGTGTCCGGCTCAAATGTAGACAAATAATTGAATGACAGAAACGCCAATTATGACAATTTGATCTTAAAATTATTGTAATAAATTGAATATCAACTTGTTAAACTAATTTAATAATCTTTTACTTAATACTCATACTCTTTGACAGATTGTATCATTGTTTTTACATTGCTTGCCTCTGTATCAGGATAAACACCGTGTCCAAGATTGAAAATATGACGTCCACCTGCCTCATTAATCTTTGCAACTACCGCTCTTTTAATAACATCAGGGTTTGCATATAATATTGCAGGATCTAGATTTCCCTGAATAATTTGTTGCTTACCCAGGTGTTTCCTTACATAATCTATAGGCGTGTTCCAATCAAGACTGATTGCCTCAAATTCAAGATCTTTGAAATACGGCACTGCTGACCAGGCACCTTTCGGAAAAAATATTCGTGGTGTCCCTTCAAGGGCTTTGAATATTTTATCAATATATGGAACACAAAAAATTTGATACTGCTCTATAGTCAACATACCTGCCCAGCTATCAAATAATTGGATAACATCGCATCCCTGGTTGACTTTTTCCTTAAGATATGCAATGATTGTTTCCGTTATTCTTTCTATTAATTCATGCGAGGCGACTGGATGTTCATAAAGGAATCTTCGTGCTTTCGCAAATGTCTTACTACCCGACCCTTCAATCATGTATGCAAACAGTGTCCATGGAGCACCAGAGAAGCCAATCAAGGGGACCCTGTTGTCAATTCTTTTTTTAGTGGTACCGATTGAATCGAAAACATATGTAAGCTTTTCCAAAGTGTCCGTGCCTGAAATAAGTCGTTTAATGTCGGAAGGTTGTGTGATGGGGCGCTCAAAAATGGGCCCTTTCTTTTCTACAATTTCGTAATCAACACCCATGGCCTCAGGAATAACAAGAATGTCTGAGAACAGGATAGCTGCATCAACATCCAGTTCATCGAGGGGTTCGACACTCACCACAGATATTAAATCCGGCCGTTTTACAAGGTGTTTAAAACTCGGTACACTTGCTCTGATCTTACGATAGCCAGGAAGAATCCTGCCAGCTTGCCTCATGACCCACACAGGAGGTCGTGATACTTCGCGATCATGTAATACGTCGAGTAATAGGTTGTTTTGATAGGACATAAAATAAGGTCACTTTAAGAGCTTGCAAATGTAGCCTAATTGCACAAAGACATTTGATTGAAATTTACAGGAATTTACCTTTTAAGGGCAAATGTACTTATCGCTCTCTTTGATGTGATATAAATAGAAAGGTATCCTTCAGCATCTTCTTTTAATTCGACAGATGCGCTCATGTCAGTAACCGGTAAATGAAAAGAGTCAAGTAAACGCTCACCATTAAAGTAATAGTGATAATGATGCTTTACCTTTGAAAAATCTCGATCTTCCCTGACTTGTTTTAGAAGCTTGTGATTGGTCGCAAAGTGCTTATTCAAGTTATCAAAAAGAATGCGAAGCTCTTCGCGTGAAGCAGAATTTATTGGTCGATAGAATGAAGAAATTACCCTTTTGACTTCATCAGTCTTAATAAGCACCGAGTTCCACAATTCTTCTGTTATCAATCCAGCACTCGCAGTTAATACTACATGTCCGCCCCTGTTACTATAAATCACAAGAACAACACTTTCATTTAGAAGATTATAATTAAAAATTGCTGGCTTAAATACTTCTTTACCACCAGTTGTTTTGATGTCAAAATGAATCATATCCAGTTGCTCATCTCCTTTCCATCGGATTTCTTCAATGTTCATATCGAGCCCATTCAGCGCAAGATTCTTAACGAAATTGTCAAGTTTGGATGGAGAAGTGTGGGATGAAAGAAGCGCTACAATATCCGCTTTAGTGTGCACATCGTTCTGACTTTGCAAGCTCATCGAACTGGTACATCCAAAGAACAGAAAGATGGCAAGATATTTCATGATCATATTATAGTTTACAATAATACAAAAAATAGAGCAATCTTAGGGCCCATGAGCGTTCAAAGTGGGAAGATCGAATGAGTGTTAGTTCAACGGATTCAAATGAAATTTTGTAAAATGGAATTCCAGTCCAACTGAACTTTTAATAATAATGTAAATAAATCAGGCTTGATCATAGAAGGTTAACTGAGTAATGATTTTCCTGTTTGATCCGTATTAAAACTTGGAAGAGGCAAACGTAATAGCATAGACCGCTGGCAAATAATTACTAAGAATTTGCCACTGTTCACCCCGGTCATTTGAAACAAAAATATTACCTGTGGTGGTGCCAAATGCTACATTATTCTTATGTGCCACCAATCCATGCCGATATACGATGTCATAGCAATCTTTTTGCGGGAGTCCATTTCGAAGTTCCTTCCAGGTCCGGCCGCCATCATCCGTACGACAGATACAAAGCGCCTCATCTATGGCTACACGATATTCATCGGCCACAGCAGGTGCGACCCAGGCGACACCGGGGTCTCCTTCATCCGTGGCCAACGCAAATCCAAAATGAGCGGGTGTACCTTTTGACCCAATTTCTTGCCAGGACAAAGCATTGTCGACAGATCTGTAAATGCCACAATGGTTTTGTTGCCAAAAGATATCAGGATGTGATCGTGAAGACACGAGAATATGAGGATCGTGTCCCACTTCAGCTTTTGGGTCCGGAAGAAAATCGGCATTAAGTCCATGATTTCGCACTGTCCATGTTTTTCCTGCGTCTTTTGTCTCAAATACACCTGCCACACTTATTCCGACCATTACCCTATCATTGTCACGAGGATCAACTATTATAGAATGAATGCCGGGATGATCGAATCCTGCGCCAAACCAATGATCTGCGCGACTTGGATGTTGCCATAAGGGCTCATTCAGCGTCCACGA
>JAJCYJ010000002.1 GCA_029262975.1 Saprospiraceae bacterium | reverse complement strand
TTAAAGTTGGTCTCATATTATAAATTGGAACGTTTCAAGTCATCATTTGGGATGATTGAGTATGGCCTATGACCCAATTTTGTATTCATGAAGATTTCTAATTCGAAAAAAGCACTTTTGATTTTGGCACAACCAGTTCTCATGAGACACTGGGTTCAGGATGCCCTTGTTGCAATCCCACGGATCTTATGCGGATACGCTCTTACTGCGAGTTTTGGATCGGACAAATTTGGTATGCCGTGGTCACCGGGTGATCGAAATCTGGATCTCTTTGAAGTCGTCTACTGGTTTCCACAGGATGTTGCTGAATTCGGTGGAATATTTGCTCTTTACCCAGTTTTCTTTGCCTGGATGGGCGCTTTCAGTGAAGCTGTAGGCGGGATTTTCCTGGCATTAGAGGTACAATCACGGATTGCAGCTTTCCTGATTCTCTGTACCATGCTCGTAGCCATTTTTTTCCAAAAAGGAGGCCAGGGACTTTGGGCGACTCTACCTGCACTTGGTTTTCTATGGGTCAGTATGTATACCCTTGCGCTTGGGTCAGGCAGATTTGGCCTGGATCACTTCCTCTTCAAATATTTCAATTAGTCTGTTTAACCTACTTACTTTTCTTCCATGACGAAACATATCATATTTTCTATATTAATCTTTCACCTTTCCTGTGTCCAGGAAATGAGAGATATCACCATCCATTTCATAGTTGATATGAGGGATATCGACAAGGTAAATTCTATAGGTGTAATCGGCGAATACCTACCCTTAACATGGGATGCGCCAACTGTGCTGACCGATCAGGATAATGACGGTATCTATGAAGGCACCATTACCATAAAAGCCGCTTACCATTATGCAGCGTTTAAATTTATGCTCAATGAAACCATAATCGAACTCGAAGGAAAAGGAAATCGGGTCGTGAGATTTCCAGATGCGAAAGAGGTCACATATACAGGTAAATTTGATGTTTCCGGCCGCTTACAGTGAATAACTGTACAAGAGCGTCTTGTTATTCCATTATGATTGTAATTTGGCGTACAACATTTCGCAAAAAAAGATTTTAAAATTAGAGATTCAAGAAAACATGCGATTAGAAAAACACGAAATTGAACAACTTGAAAGAATATACAGATTGAATTTAATCAATTCCCTATCGGGCGTAAAACCTGTAAATCTGGTAGGAACTCGTTCGGCTAAAAAAGAGGACAATCTTGCTATATTTTCTTCGGTCGTGCATTTGGGGTCGAGTCCGGCACAATTTGGCCTTGTTATGAGGCCGCAAAGCACTGAAATAGGAGACACGTATTCGAACATAACAGAAACAAAATATTACACCATTAATCATGTATCAGAGTCATTTATAGAAAAAGCACATTATACATCAGCAAAATTGGAAAGAGAGCAATCAGAATTTGACATCATGAAAATTGAAAGAGAATTTATTGATGGTTTCCATGCTCCATTTGCAAAAAACAGTGTGATCAAAATTGGTATGAAGCATCTTGAAAGTATACCATTACCTAATGGATGCATTTTCGTTATTGGTGAAGTCATGTTAATTGAATTACCAGATGAATCAATTAACGATAAAGGACAAGTAGATTTAGCTTCTTACAATTGTGCAGGTCTTTCTGGATTAAATACCTACTACTCCCTAACAAAACTAGAAACTTTCCCCTATGTAAGAACAAATGAAATTCCAAGTTTCGATGAGTGATTATAATTTTCAGTACAAGATTTGTCATGTTTGGGATCGTCCTGACAATGGGTACTAAAATGACTTTTTTTTGCAAAAGTCAGCATAGGTCAATAAAATTGTAAACGATATAAAGCCAATGAAAAAGGCCATTAATCTCATTTTTCCACATCAACTCTTTGCCGAAAATCCATTGTTTGAAAATGGCAACGAAGTTTACTTAATCGAGGAATATCTTTATTTCCGGCAATACCGCTTCCACAAACAAAAGATTGCTTTTCACAGGGCTTCAATGAAATACTATCAGCAATACATGGAAGGAAAAGATATCATTGTGCATTACATCGATTCAGAAAGTACGCTATCAGATATAACCAATTTCGGAAAGGAAATCAGAGAAAAAGGAGTTGCTGAAATACATTTCATAGATCCCACAGACAATTGGCTGGAAAAACGTATCAGACACGTGGCTCAAGATTGCGCACTTAAAATGAATCCAAATCCACAATTTCTGAATTCAAAGGAGGATCTTAGTTCCTTTTTCAGGCCCAGTAAATCATCTTTCTTTCAGACAACATTCTACAAGCAACAGCGTAAAAAACGAGGCATATTGTTGGATGATGAGGGGAACCCGCAAGGGGGTAATTGGACTTATGATAAGGATAATCGAAAGAAATACCCGAAGGGTAAAACTCCACCATTGGTACAATTCCCAGATCCCTCTGATCTTTGGAATGAGGCCATTATCTATACGAATAAGCACTTTGGAGGTCATCCTGGTAATTTAAGCAAAGAACGATTCTATCCAATTACCCATCAGGAGGCAGAAGACTGGTTTCATCAATTCCTGACATTTCGTTTTTATGATTTTGGTATCTATGAAGATGCCATTGTTCGGGAACATC
>JAJCYJ010000001.1 GCA_029262975.1 Saprospiraceae bacterium | reverse complement strand
GACTTGCATTATTGATTAGTTTAATAGGATGGATGCCTGCCGGAATGGAGGCATCTACGATGCATAGTTTTTGGATCTTAGAAAAAACAGCGGTGACGAATTATAAACCAACTTTAAAAGAGAGTCTTTTTGACTTTAATTTAGGATATGGATTTACAATTGTTTTGGCATTAATGTTTATGACTATTGGGGCATATACTGTGTATGGTACAGGGCAACTGTTAGATGGAAATTCGACCCAGTTCGCTAATAAATTGCTGAATATATTTACGACTAATCTTGGCAGCTGGTCATATCCCGTGATTGCATTGGCTGCTTTTGGTACGATATACGGTACCTTGATAACGGCATGGGATGCATTTGCCAGGAGTTTTGTAAGAAGCCTCAGGACTTTCAAATTTGATGAAATAGAAAATTCGCAAGAACAGCGAACCTTTTTAAATAAGTATTACAATATCTTCTTGCCTGTTATTGGTTTAGGTGGCTTTTTGCTTTTTTATTTTTTTGCAAGTAGTATGATTGTAATGTTGCAGTGGGCGACGATTACCGCATTTATGACTTCACCTATTATAGCTTGGTTAAATCTGAAAGCGATTCAGAGTGACGCTATTCCTGCGACACACAAGCCACGAACAGGAATGATCGTTTTGGCTTATATCGGACTGGCTGCAATGGTCGCATTTTCTTTCTATTATTTATCCGACTTAATTTGAAAATATGGATGGACATTGGATCAACGGGACCGTGGCAATTGTGACAGGTGGTGGATCGGGTATAGGTCAGGCGATAGCTATAGAAGCAGCTAATCATGGATGTCGTGTTGTTATTGCCGATATCAATACTGAGGGCGGCAGAAATACAAATGCACTCATCCGGGAGAACGCAGGCATTTCTTTTTTTGTAGAGACCGATGTCTGTGATGTCGGGCAAATAGAATCTTTAGTCAGAGTTGCAAGCGAAAAAGGAATGTTAAAGTATATAGCTAATTCTGCGGGTTGTCAGACATATGGTACAGTAGATACAACTACTGAAGAATCGTGGGATGTTACCATGAATGTCAATTTAAAAAGCATGTTTCTTATTAACAAAGCGGCAGTACCTGAAATTAGAAAAAATGGTGGAGGTGGTATCGTAAATATTAGTTCTATTCAAGGCTTGAGGTGCCAAAAAAATGTCTTGGCATACGCAACGGCTAAAGGAGGCGTGATAGCATTGACACGATCTATGGGCATTGATCATGCAAAAGAAGGAATCTATATTAATTGTATTTGTCCGGGTTCAGTAGATACGCCGATGCTCCGTTATGGAGCTTCTAAACATGGTCCCGAAGATCAAGTTATCGAGGAGTGGGGGAGTCATCATCCGATCGGGAGGATAGGTTCGGCAGAAGAGATAGCTAAGACCACCATGTTTTTATGGGGTCCAGACTCAAACTTCATTATCGGTCAGGCGATCATTGCGGACGGAGGTCTTGGGAGTGTCATTTTATAAAGATCATAGTCTGTTTCAAAGATTTAAATTAATTCTTTGTCCTTGCCGGGGTCCAAAATTGTGGTCTTTTCAGAAGTAGTAATAATCCATTTTGAGCGTATATATTCAGAATTCTTCACAAAATCTATCATGTGTGATCCTGATAGCTTGGTAATATTTAGTCCATTTATCCCTTGATTTTCAGCGCTTTGAAGTATGGATTTTGGATCATCAATCTTTTTTCTTCATAATGTGTGATTTTTCATGGCCTTCAAAGACTAATAAAGTATAGTTTATAATTCGATGGATAGAACAGACGAGTTTGTAGGGCTCATCAGACAAAATGAAGGAATAATTTATAAGATCACCAGGGCTTATACAGATGAGCCACATGATCAAAAAGACCTTTATCAGGATATTGTCTTTCAGTTGTGGAAATCATATCCTTCATTCAAGGGGGCCTCTAAAGTAAGTACCTGGATATATCGGATAGCCTTGAATACGAGTATTACTCATTCTAAAAAGGGCGGTCGAACGACATCAAGTATAGCACTTGACTTTGACGTTATGGAAAGACATGATGAACAATCAGAGCATATGCAAGAGAGAGTAGAAATTATGTATGCGCACATTAAAAAACTAAGCATCATTGAGAAAGGAATCGTGCTACTTTATTTCGAAGGCAAGAGTCACGCTGAAATCGCAGAAATTACCGGATTTACAACATCGAATATCGGAACGAGATTATCGAGAATTAAAAATAAATTGAAAAACCAAATATTAAATAATTGATCATGAACCTGGATGAAATGAAGACTCTTTGGGAAGATATGAGCAAAGAATTAGCACAACAAAAAATATTAACAGATAAATTAGTTATTGAAATGACACAAGAAAAATATAACAATAGAATTAGAAAAATATCAGTACCGGAAATCATTGGCGGAGCACTCTGTTTTGTAATGGCCATATTTATTTTTATAAATATTGGAAAATTGGATACCTGGTACTTACTCCTTAGCGGTATTTTGTGTATCGCCTATTTCATATTACTTCCACTAGCTGTATTTGGAGCTATTAAAGGTCTTCGCAATGTTAATATAGCCGGTCATAATTACAAAGATGTATTATTGAAATTTGCAAAAAAGAGAGCGCGTTTTCTCTTCTTCCAGAAGATAGGTATCGGTTTTAATTTTGTCCTCCTTATAATTACCTTACCTGTTGCAGGAAAAATTATGGATGGCAAGGATCTCTTTTTAGAATCAGGCGTCTGGATGTGGTATCTGCCCATAGGGTTTACCTTCTTGTTTTTCTTTTCACGATGGGCCTGGAGATATTTGGTAAATTCTACGAGCTTGGCAGGAAATGTGTTGCGGGAGATTGAGGGTTGAGCGACTGATCCCATGAGCGACCGATCCCACAGGGTCGAGCTCGACAGTGCTCGAAGAGAGTGAAGGCGTAAGCCCTTACACAATGCCTTATTTGATAATTGATAATTGAAAATGAGGGAGCGAAGGCTTAAGCTCGTAGAGGGCGCTGGATTGTAGAGTTAATCCTTCGACCTGCGGCCACCTCCTTTGGAAGCTACCGTTTATACATATCTTTTCCCTTTGCAATCTGATAACCAAGAAATATTCCCTGAAATGAGTCATATCCTCTTTGGAAGGTAATGGTGCCTGG